>JBGTNK010000039.1:0-10747 GCA_041743125.1 Chitinophagaceae bacterium | reverse complement strand
TTTATCACGGTAGTCCTTGATTTTCCAAGGCTAGTGGATATTCTACTATTAGAAAATCCATTGTTTTTCATTCTGATGATTTCACGTATCATAACTGATCCTATGTGTTTATTGGCCATACTATATGTTTTTGATTCATATTATATAGCCCCTAAATCATCATCAAAAACTCTCCACTTTGCCCCGGAATATCCAGAAACAAAGAGATTTTATTTTTTCAATATTCTTTGTAATTGCCGTGCAGTCTTAAATCCGCATTTTGAAGCAATGTACTCAATTGTATATTCAGGATTATTAAGCATTGTACTGGCAAATTCTTTTCTCAACAGGGTTAAATATTCCAACACTGTAGAACCGGTTTTTTCTTTAAATACCCTGCTTAGGTTTCTTGGACTCATTCCCACCATATCGGCAAGTGAATCAATACTGTTCTCTTTGGAAAGATTATCGATCATGTAATCCTGTACTTCATGAATCTGGGGATTAATATGATTCCTATAGTCCAGATAAATGCTCTGCTGCTTATGGGATCCGCTTCTCCTGTGATAAACAACAAGCCCCCGTGCCACCTTGTGGGTAAAAAGCGCCCCTTTTAAATCTTCAAGAATGGCTAGAGACAAATCAATTCCGGCACTAATGCCAGCACTGGTGTAAACATTATTACTTTTTATATATAGAATATCAGAGAGTACTTTTGCCTGCGGAAACTGCATTTGCAATGCTTCCACCCTCCTCCAATGGGTAGTACATTCAGTATCTTTTAGCAAGCCTGCATACCCCAAGGCAAAAGCACCGCTACAAATTGAACATACAGTTATTCTCCTTTCTGAACAATCCTTTAGCCAATCAAAGAACTCCCTTTCAGCTTTAAATGAAATGCTATTTACGTATTCATTATCCATACCGGGCACAAAAACAAAATCACCTTCTTTTAATTTTGCAGTTTTAAAATCGGGTATTTTTCCAAAGCCAAGACCGGCAGTGCTAATTGGTTCTTCGCGGTATTGAAAAAATTCAATTTCTATTTCCATCCCATGAACTATTGCTTCGGTAAAAACCTGTGCCGGACCCGACAGGTCAAGTAATTCAACGGTTGGGGGGATTATAAAGGCTACCTTTTTCATATTTTTGTTTGTTAAATGTGGGCACTTTCAAACTGTCTCAAGGCACGATGTACTTCAGCTCTGGTAATTTCAGTCATATAATTTTCGAGGTCCTGTTGGTAATATACTTTTAAACCGGCAGGCATTGTCCAATAAGATTTCAAAATAATGATTTAACCGCCAACTTAGATTGTCTTGGCTTATTTGAAGTTCCATAATTGAACCATATTATATAAAAACCAATGGTAAAATCTATAGATAAGCAGAACAGGTCATAATGCGGTGGAATTAAATCCGGACCTGGTATTAACTTGTAAAGTAAGTCCCAACTTCCATGCAGAAAATAACCGGTTGCCAGAATGTACAGGTTCTTTTTAACTCCATAATAGGCAAAAAACAAAAAGAAAATAGCCTGAACTGCAGTCACAATTAACGATTGAAGATCTGTCCAGGTAAAACCAACATACAGAAATCCAATTCCTGAAAGGATAAGACCATAAATTATCTTTTTATCCAGATGCTTCATTATAGAAAACAGTAAAATGATTAAAATTCCCGAGGAAATTCCAATAATTATTGCATTCATAGTAGAGTATTTGTTTAGTAGATTTATTACAATAATTACGTATTTCAAACTAATTCATATTTTTTTCTAGATGGAGCAAAACTCCTATTTGCTTGATATTCTTCAAGGCATTGTGAAGAGCAAAAATAAAGTTCTTCTTCATTTGGATGATGGATTGCATTTTGAGGGTTTACGATTAGCATGCGACAAACAGGATCGATATAATTGGTCTTCGTTTTTTCCATAGTTACTTCAAATATTTCTTTTGGACCATTGATATTTTTAAAAAGATGATTGCCTTTTGATTTGAATGCACAGATAGATTTATCCTTTAATGAGTTTACAAAGTCACCGGAACACCAAAAAGTTCCCGCTATCGCATTAGCGGCGATTCTGGATACCAGATTTACTGTAGATCCAAAATAATTATCGGCCCTCTTCAAAACTTTACCAAAATGTAATCCCCCATGTACCTGAAGAAAATTCTCTTCATTTGTTGTATTGGCTTCTAAATTAAGTGCGGTAGCAAGCAAATTATCCGGATAATCGGAGACGAACATAATTTCATCGCCTGTGCGTTGATGCAGTTTGCTGTCACCAACCAGGCAATTTTTGGCGATATGAATATATTTATCAATTAAATCGGCTGCTAACATAGCGCCATGGGTTTCCGTAAGTGCGGTGTACCCCGATAAATCTGCCATTAGAATAGCTATATATTTTTCCATTGTTGATGATTTATAAATACAAATGTATCCTGGTTTTTAGACCTGCAAAGGACAATGAGATGTCAAAAACGGACAACCATTTTAATATTTACATAGAGGCTTGATATAATCATTGGCAAATAAAGTACATTTTCTATCGTTCCAATTTTGTTCAGGTGATAATAAGTATCGCGTAGTGGAGAATTGCCGCCAAAAATACAAGCAAACCGAATACTAAAAATCTTAAAGACCGGTTCACATATTTAAATTTCCGTGTGGCAATTTTTGAAATGATAAAGATTTGCTGACCCATTTGGTCAAACAATTCTTCTTCGTTCAGACTCACTTCATAGAATGTTCTTGAAAATTCGCGAATGGTACCGAACTTCGAGATGACATCACCAAAATAGAAGATATTTTTGTCGTAGGAACCTTCTATCCTGGGCATAAAACATCGGATACTGAAGTAAATCGATGTCACTGCAAATAAAAACCAAATACCTAAAAGGATATGCATGACATTCTGATCTTCTTCTCCAGAGAGAATCACCCCCATATTTTGAAGAATAAAATTGAATAAGATGCCATAGAAGGACAGAATAAGGCCAGCCTTAATTTCTGAGGCTTTTATGAGGCCAAATACGTAATTAATACTGCCCCAGTAATGATCAACTAAATCCTCTGTATGGGGGCTTCTCCTGAGCTTGATTTTTGGTCTGGTAGATTCTGTTGGCTTTTCGGGTTCGGTCATGTCAAACAGGAATTAAGCATTAAAGGTTTAAAGTAATAAAGTTCAACCAGGCTGGCACAGGACGGTACTCTACTCCATTACTGAATATACCATCAGCGGCTGTTCTTTGTTTTTCATCAATATGCTTCCCAATTTTTCACACTTGAAGGCCTCTTTTACCTTTTCGTAACAGCCTTCACAAATCACGATTTGGTTTTCCTTGGCAGCATTCTGCAGCCTGGCAGCAGTGTTCACGGTATCTCCGATTACCGTATAATCCAACCTCTTTAAGGTTGCCGAGCCTATATTTCCGGATATCATTTCACCACTTTTGATTCCTATAGATACTTTGGGCCGGAATATTTCCTTCCCTTCCACATCCGGGAGTGAATTGATCTGGTGGCGAACTGCCAAAGCCGCGTCTATGGCCCTGTCCAAGTGATAATCTCCCCGGAAAACGGCCATAATGGCATCTCCAATAAATTTATCAATCAACCCCTCCTGGCTGATAATGGCCGCGACCATTACATCGAAATATATATTGATCATTGCCACGACAGTATCAGGTTCAGCGGTTTCGCTGATTTTTGTAAAACCAACAATATCTACAAACATAACCGTACCATCAATAGTCTCATTTGCCGTTAAAGCCGACTCATACTCTCTCGTCCCCATAAACTTGAGTACATTTTGATCCACATACATTTTCAATATATTATTTTCCTTTATGGCCTGAAGTGTGTCTTTCATTTCCGCTGCTTGCCTGAGGGTCTTTTCCATAGTGATATTGAGATCCTCAAAATTGATGGGCTTGGTGATAAAATCAAATGCTCCCCTGTTCATTGCCGTTCTTATATTCTCCATATCGCCATAGGCCGAGACAATGACCGCCTTAATCAATGGTCGTAACTCATGTAGTTCAGTTAGCAATGTAAGACCATCCATATCGGGCATATTTATATCAGTCAAAACCACATCTATATCGGGCGTCTCCATCAGTTTTTGGAGGGCAATCCTCCCGTTTTCGGCAAAAAGAAATTCATATTCCTTATCACGGATCTTTTTTCTGAACTTCTGTTTAATAAGCACTTCGAGATCTACCTCGTCGTCTACCACCAATATTTTAGCCATTATGAAACGCTTTTAATTTAAATTTCAGTAAAGCAAAGTCCAAAGGTTTGGTTAAAAAATCATCTGCACCCAGGTTTTTAGCCGTCTTTCGGTTTTCATCATCTCCATATGCGGTGATCATCATAACAATAGGCGGGGGTTGTAAATAGGTTTTCTTTATAATTTTCAGGAGATCAAGACCTGTCATGCCTGGCATATTGATGTCGGACAAGATCAGTACCGCTTCATGGTCCATGGACTTCATGGCATTCAGGGCCTCCTCCCCCGAAAAGGCGAATACAAATTGCAATTCCTCACTCCTGATTTCCTTTCTGAAGCGTTGTTCGAAAAGCATTTTTACATCGCGTTCATCATCTACTACCAATATTTTCATGTCATGCCTTATATTATTGTTCCTTATGTTTCCACAAATTCATTGAATTCGGTGCCCTTGTTTGAAGTAAATCAATATACTCTGGCCGACAATAGTTCTCCATAAATTCTAACCATTTCATTTTTTGATCTGTGCAAACCGCGTAATCCCATAAATCAGAGATTCAGACAATTGGTAACTGAATAATAAATTCCGTACCTTCCCCTTCAATCGATTCCACTTTTATCTCCCCTCCGTGTGCCTTTACAGTATCATAGCTTAAAGACAATCCCAGCCCTGTGCCTTGCCCGGTAGGTTTGGTGGTGAAAAAAGGTTGAAATATTTTGTCCAGGATCTTTTTCGGGATACCGGAACCGTTGTCCTTAATACTGATCGTGACTTGGTCTATGTTCTTTTTGGTGCCTATCCAAACCGTGGGTTTATACTCCTCCGAAGCTTCCAACTTCGCCGAGGCTTCGATGGATAAATTAGCGCAGGAGGACCTTTCGTTGATCGCATATAGCGCGTTCATAATCAAATTAAGTATCACTCGGCCGATATCCTGTGCCACGACGTTGATGTTTCCAACGCTCGTATCGAAATCGGTATTCAAAGTCGCATTAAAGGTTTTATCCTTTGCACGCAGCCCGTGATAGGCCAGGCGCAGGTATTCATCGGCCAGGGCGTTTATGTCTGTGGGTTCCTTTACTCCACTGCTGCTCCGGCTGTGCTGCAGCATGCCCTTGACAATGGCATCGGCGCGTTTACCGTGGTGGTTGATCTTCTGTTCATTCGCTTTTATATCCTTGGCAAGGACTTTAACTTCCGCCAAATTCCCTTTAGCGGCTTCTTCATCCAATTCTTCCAGCAATTCTTTGTTCACTTCCGAGAAATTATTAACGAAGTTCAAAGGGTTCTGGATCTCGTGGGCGATACCGGCGGTAAGCTCACCTAAGGAAGCCATTTTTTCAGACTGTATCAATTGGGCTTGGGTGGCTTTTAAATTGGTATAGGCTTTTTCAATTTTTTTGGCTTGTTCCAATTCTCTCTTTTGTGATTTTACCCGTTCCAGGCGAAGAACCCTTTTTTTCTGATATTGGTGTACTATCCTTAAACCAGCAACAAAGAAAAGTCCATAAATGGCATAAGCCCACCAGCTAAGCCACCATGGTGGTCTGATCACAAATGGATAACTCAGCTCTTTGCTCCAGTAGCCGTCACTGTTCATCGCTTTTGCCTTAAAGGTATAGTTGCCAAAGGACAGATTCGTATAGGTGGCCAAGGGGGTAGTCATTAGGGTGCCCCAGTTGTCATCAAAGCCTTCCAGCATATATTGATACTTGACGCGTTCGGATTTATTGATGGTTATTCCTGTGAACATAAAACTTAGCGCATTGTTGTTATAGGCCAGTTCTAACTCCTCCGGGGTATAACTCCAATTTGAAACAGTACTGAAATTAAAATCTTTTAGCGTTCGGCCGTTATTTAATAACAGGGCCGTATCCTTCTTATTCTCAAGCTCCAACCAGTTGATCTCTTGGTCGAACAACAGTACAGCATTCATATGCATGTATGGTGGAATAGAATCCGTTTGGTCCTTGCCGGGGTCAAATGCCGTTAGCCTGTCTGGATTTCCTGACCAGATGATCCCATTGGTATCCTGAACCAAAGTATTGACCCAATTTCCTCCGCCCAGGAAGCCATCCGAATACAAATAGTTTTTAAATAACGTAGCAATCCCATCAGCTGTTCCGGCCATGGGATTATCGGTTCTGGCAACCATTGGTGAATGCAACCTGCTGAATCCATTATGGGTTGCAAACCAGATTAGACCCTCTGTATCCTCAAGGATACCATAAATAATATTGCTGGATAAACCCTGTTCCGTCGTATATTGCGCAAATGTTTCTCCATCGTATTTAAACACACCTCCATTTCCGGTACCCACCCAAATTTGGCCATAGCTGTCTTCCAGTAAACTTCTTATATTTAAATCATTTAAGCCACTCCCCAAGCCAAATTGCGTGAAAACTGTCCCGTCATATTTCGTAAGTCCGTTATCCAGACTTGCGAACCACAGATTCCTATTCTTGTCCTCTATAATTTTTATTATTTGCTTTCCACTTAATCCCTGCGCTGTTGAATAATAGTAGGAAGAGGTGCCGTCATACTCAATAACCCCATCATCGGTTCCAAACCAGATGTGCCCCTTACTATCTTCCATAATGCACCACATCCCCCCACCCTTCGTTTGGGGATAGTGGGTAAAGGACACTCCGTTAAATTTAATTGCACCATAATTCCATTTAGCAAGCCAGAGATTGCCCTTTTGATCCTCAGATATTGCTGTTATCCAATCTATTTTTCCATTATCATCCTTAAATTGGGAGACCCTATTCCGGGTTATTTGATGGAATCCTTCAAAGGTACCCACCCATAGTGTACCATCCTTACTAAGGAAGACAGACCTTATAATATTATCTGACAATCCCTGCTCTATTTGTAAATGAGAGAAGAGGGCTCTATGGATTTTTGATAATCCATAATTAGTGTTAAGCCACAAATTGCCGTTTTTGTCTTCTGTTATAGCAACAGCATTAGGAACCATCCCCTCTGGGTTTATATGTGCACCGTCAAAATAATAAAGGGCCATTGCTTGGGGGTCTGCCGAAGAAGGGTATGCTAGCCATATATGGGTTCCGTCTTTAGAATATACAATATTGGGCAATTTAGATTCAGAGTCACGGATGGAAGAATATTTTATATAAGACTCTCCATCAAAGGTTCCGGTAAGCAGGGTGGTACTGAAGTCTGACCATTTTAAATGATTCGGTTGTCCTGAATCATCGACCACATATTTTGTAAAGGTGGCACCATCATATTTTATGAGTTGCCCTTCCAGAGTTAACATCCAAATATTACCGGATGTATCTTCCATTAGCTTTTCTATCCAATGGTCCAAACCCTGTTCAGCAGTGAAATTTGTAAAGGAACTACCGTCATATTTAGTTATTCCTTTTCTGCTGCAGAACCAAAGGTTCCCTTTCCGGTCTTCAATCATGTCGAGCATGGCCCTGTCTGGCAGTCCCAGGTCAGTACTGAAATTAGTAAAATACTTTCCATCAAATTTACTCAGACCAAAATAGGTACAGAACCACATATTGCCCTTGCGGTCTTCAAAGATTTTGGTGACAGTATTTGAGATCAACCCTTGTGCTATAGTATACCGGGTAATGGATCTCCCATCATATTTATCAACTCCGTTCATAAAGTCCCCCAGCCAAAAGTTTCCTTTACTATCCTGATAAGGTAAAAGGCCAATTGTCGAAAGGCCGTTGGTTATATTATAGGTGCTATAGCTTGTTGCACCTGAATAATTTACCTGAGGTGGCATTACTGCTACCATATTGGGAAGACGTGAAATCACCGGTATGGCCGAAACCGGCACAACCATGGGCTGTTTATAGATGCCCTGCCCGGGAGTTGTGATACTGGACACTTCCAATTTAACTACCGGAGGCGTTCTTGCGAGTATACTTTCAGATTCCAATAGAAAGACTTTAGGTTTCCCTGAGGGTATGACTATACTATCCTGAACACCAATTAATTCAGGAGGTTGTATTTCCTCAGGTGGCACCAGATAACCCTTAGCTTGCACTACTTTAGGAGCAAAGATATTGGAAGTCCCCGCCGGTTTTTCCTCAGCACAACTCAAAGGTATGAGCAACACTGCCATAAGGACCATAATACCACCAAACTTGTTGCTAAAGAGCTCCATGATAGATTTTTTAATTTCAGGGATTCCTTTTTGTTCAGATAACTCAGTATCCACAATTGCTTTAGAATTTATTCCCTTGTAAAACAAGATTATCAAATAATAGGTAAAAGAATAGTGAATTCTGCTCCTAGTCCTTCTTTGGTTTCCACCTTCAACTCCCCCCCATGTGCCTTTACGATATCATAGCTCATACTCAGGCCAAGACCTGTTCCCTGTCCAGTGGGCTTGGTAGTAAAAAAGGGTTGGAATATTTTATCCAATACTTTTTGGGGGATACCTTCACCATTGTCATTTACTGTAATCAGAACCTGATTGCCTTCTTTTTTTGTGGTTACGGCAACCGTTGGTTCGTATCCCTTTTGATCTAGTCTGCTGCGTTCGGTGACTGCACTTCGGCTCCGCTCAGCACAGGCATAGAAAGCATTGGTTATTAAATTTAATATGACCCTGCCCAAGTCCTGAGGCACGACGTTGATTTTGCCTATGGTTGAATCAAAATCGGTTTTTATAGAAGCATTAAAAGATTTGTCCTTTGCCCGGAGACCGTGATAGGCCAGTCGCAGGTATTCATCGGCCAGTGTATTAATGTCCGTTGGCTCCTTGATCCCGCTGCTGCTTCGGCTGTGCTGCAACATCCCCTTTACGATAGCATCGGCCCGTTTTCCATGGTGGTTGATCTTTTCCAGGTTTTGTTTAATATCAGATGAAATGGCTATCACTTCCTCGAACTTCCCTTTTTCTATTTCTGCATTCATTTCGTCGATCAGTTCGTTGCTCACTTCCGAGAAATTATTTACAAAGTTCAAAGGGTTTTGGATCTCGTGGGCGATACCGGCGGTAAGTTCGCCGAGGCTCGCCATTTTTTCTGATTGGATTAGTTGTACCTGGGTTGATTTTAATTCTACCAGCGATGCCTGTATTTCTTCTTTTTGTTTTTGGAGTAAAATATTTGCACGTTGCTTAGCACGGTAACTTCTGATTAAAACGAACATTAAAACCAAAACTAAAGTTACTCCAGCTAACGCACTATACAGCACTTGTTTTTGCCGGCGGGCATTGCCTTCACGAATCTCTTTGTCTTTTTCAAGAAGGTCAATTTGACTTTCTTTAAGCGTCATTTCCGTAGAATACTGAATGTATGCAACCTGGTAAGCTTTAGATTTATTAAACAGACTGTCCTCATACCTCCGGTAAATTGAATTATGAAAATATGCGGATTTGAAATCTTTCTTTAGAGCATATGCTTTTGACAGCATTTCGTGACCACCTCCTAAAAAGGCCCAATCATTAGTTTTTTCTGCAAACTGCACAGTAGCTTTACCAAAAATTAAAGCACTATCAGGTTTATTCATGTCAAGATATGCGCTTGCTAATATGAATGATGCATAACTTCCGTCAACTTGCAAATAAGTGTACGTAGCCAGGGTACGATACGCAATAGCGAGTGCTTCCCCATAACGTTTTTGTTTGCTAAAAACATTTGCTATATTAAGTTCGTTTTCAATTATAATAAAAACCGAATTTAGCTGCCTGGCTAGTTGCAATGATTGGGTATATTCCTGAATAGCCTGGTTGTAAAGCCCTTGATATCTATATATTTCGCCTAAAAATAACAATGCATTGGCCCGTATTAAGCTATGGCGATATTCGTTTTGCTCAAGTATTTTAAGCGCCCTTTTAGTATAATTAATGGCATTTGAATAGTCGCCTAACAGTGCAAACACAATTCCGATTTGCGTACAAGCGTCGGCTTCCAGGGCTTGTACTTTATACTGTTCAGATAATTTAAGATAATACAATGCATATTCTAATTCTTTAATATAGTCTCCACTGGGATACATAAAACCATCTTGGTAAAAGTCGTTTACTGCATCTGCTAGCAATTTTGGCATATTACTTTTTTGTGCCAATTGCAGGGCTTGTAATATTGATTTCCGGGATGCCGGAAAATTTCCATCTTCCCTTTGAAATTTAGAGAGTCCTATCACAGCTCTTATTTGGCCATAGAGGTTTTTTGAGCGACTGGCTAAAATTAAGGCTTGGTTATTCAATGAGTCCGCACGTTTCTTGTTTGTTCTGCGGGATAAAATAGCCCACTTATTCAAGGCGTTGATTCGAGTAGAGTCAGACAAGTTTTTTTGCATTAAAACCTTCTTGAGGCTATCAATCCTGTCTTGTTGAGCCAATAAGTCGGAAGTAAAAACGAGTACCCCAAGTATTATGTAAAAAAAAATTCTTAACATTTTTGAGCAATTTATTTATACCATTGCTTGAAATTGTGCGTAAATACTCCGGGTAAGTACGATAGACTCTGCACCTTCAAATTCTTTTGATTCAACTTTTATTTCTAAGCCCTGTGCTTATCTGCATTTTGATCTATA
>JBGTNK010000038.1:0-36398 GCA_041743125.1 Chitinophagaceae bacterium | reverse complement strand
AGTGGTTTGGTGGCAATTATATGCATACTACTTTCTGTATTGATCGGTTTTATACTAATGAAATTGTTTGGTATTACCGCGAATATACTATCGCTGGGAGGCATTGCGCTGGCCATAGGCGATGTAGTAGATCCGGGTATTGTAATGGCGGAAAATGCTTACAGGCAATTAACCAATCGCATACTTCAGAAGAAATAAAATATCCATGGCAAAAGAAAAAGAAATAAAAATTAAAGAACGCATCGGCCATACGAACGAAATTCCGGAGGAAGAAAGAGTGGCTATTATTGAAGAATCTTCCCGCACGGTCGGGCGTTCGGTTTTCTTTTCCGTCATTATTATGATCATCTCGTTTGCACCCATTCTTTTTCTTACAGGCCAGGAGAAAAAACTTTTCTCCCCGCTGGTGCTTACCAAAACATTTTCATTATTAGGCGCTGCTATCCTTGCTATAACTGTTGCACCTATGCTTACCCGTTCGTTTATGAAGTGCAAATTGATTCCGGAAAGCAGGAACCCGGTTTCTAATTTTTTTATAACCATTTACAGGCCGGCAGCCAGATGGTGCCTGGAATGGCGCAAAACGGTGTTGGCAATATGTTTAGCAGTGATAATAGGCAGCATACCATTGGTAACTAACCTGGGGACAGAATTTATGCCGCCGCTAGATGAAGGCTCTCTGCTGCTGATGCCGGTTACGTTACCCGATGTTTCAAACACGGAGGTTAAACGGATATTACAATTGCAGGACAAGATCATAAAAGGATTTCCGGAGGTAGAAAATGTATTAGGCAAAGCAGGCCGTGCTTACACAGCTACCGACAATGCGCCAATCAGCATGATTGAAACCATTATTGTGCTGAAGCCAAGAAAACAATGGCGGAAAGGAATGACGAAAGATTCGTTGATTAAGGAGATGAATGAAAAAGTGCAGATACCGGGAGTGGTTGCTGGATGGACACAGCCCATCATCAACCGCATTAATATGCTTTCAACCGGCATTCGCACAGATGTTGGTATTAAAATATACGGACAAAATCTTGATAGCATTTATGAAATAGGGAGACGTGTGGAAGGCGCTCTGCAGGGCATTCCGGGCCTCGTTGACCTTTATGTGGAACAGCTTACCGGCGGTAAATACCTCGATATAAAAATAAGAAGGCCCGATGCCGCCCGGTATGGTTTGAATATTGACGATGTGAATATGGTGATTGAAACCGCTTTGGGCGGAATGATACTGACCACCACTGTAGAAGGACGGGAAAGGTTTAGTGTCAATCTGAGGCTAGCCCAGGAATACAGGAACCATATTGATGAAATTAAACGCATCCCCATACAAACCATGAAATATGGGGTTATCCTGCTTTCTTCAGTTGCGGATGTAAACGTTACGGAAGGCCCTCCAATGATAAACTCGGAAAACGCTATGCTCCGGGGCACGGTGCTTTTTAATGTGCGGGGAAGAGATATGGGCGGGGTGGTAAACGATGCGAAGAAAAAAATTGAAGAAGCGTTTAAACAATTACCGCAGGGATATTATATTGAATGGAGCGGACAGTATGAAAACCAGGTAAGGGCGCAGCAGCGGTTAAAGCTCATTATCCCGATTGTGATAATAGTTATAGCATTCATATTATACATCACTTTTCATTCGTTCAAAATAGTATTGATAGTTTTCATCGGCGTACCACTGGCACTTATGGGCGGGGTTTATTCTCTTTATTATTACAACGTTAATTTCTCTGTAGCCGTGGCGGTTGGTTTTATTGCACTTTTTGGCGTAGCGGTCGAAACCGGCGTGCTGATGATCGCCTACCTGAATGATTCCGTTAAAAAGCTTGTGGAAGCAAAAGGTAACGGTCCTGAAAATATCAGTTCAGCAGACTTGAAAGAAACTTTTTTGTTTGGCGCTACACAACGTGTACGCCCCCTGCTGATGACGGTATTAGCCAACATACTTGGGCTTATCCCGATAATGGCTTCAACCGGTACAGGCAGTGATGTAATGAAGCCTATTGCCATACCATTTGTTTTCGGCCTTATTACGGCCACTTTGTTTGTACTTATTGTACTGCCTGTAATTTATAACCTGGTAAAAGAAAGAGAGCTTAAAAAATACGGGAAGCTGGAGATACTGAATATTGAAGAGTAAGTTTTGAAAATAGTATAATGATGAAAAAAATATTGATACACATTTTGATTTTGATTTTGATAATTTCAAATGTTGCGGCACAGGATACTGTCAGGATAAGTATGCCTGGAGTATTTAATGCAATTGACAAAAATTATCCGCTGCTGCAAATGTATGATTCTAAAATAGCCTCCATCCGTGCAATGGCTGAAGGCGCCAAAGCATGGATGCCTCCCACAGTTTCGCTGGCGTTTGAAAAGTTCCCGTATCGGTTATCAATTATGAAGGAAATGACGCCGGGTAACCAGGCAGGAATAATGTTGTCCGTGCAACAGATGATTCCCAGTTCCGTGAAATTAAATGCCAAAGAAGATTATCTCTCATCATTGGAGCAAGTGCAGTATAACGATGTGGAATGGCAGAAAAATATTTTGCATTTTACAGCCAGGCTTTATTATTACCGCCGCTATACCGCCGAACAAAAATTAAAAATCATCAGGGAGTATCGTGACTTTCTGAATATGCTGATAAAAACGGCAAAAGATAAATATGTATATAACCAGGCTGATTTACCCACCATTTTTAAAGCGGAAGCTTCGTTGAGCGAACTGGCAAATATGGAAACGATGCTGTTTGCACAAATCGCTGAAAGCAATATCGGCCTCAATACAATTATGAACCGCGAAGTAAATACTTCTTTCTCTATTGATACTTTGTTGACACCAAAGGATTACGGCAGTGATTTTTTGCTTGCATTGGACAACTCACAGGTAATGCGAAACGATATACTTGCCCTTGAAAGCCGCATACGATCCATGAATTTTAATCAAAGATGGGTCGCTACAGGTTACAAGCCTGATTTTGGGATCCAGGTTTCTCACGGACAAATGTTTGGAATGCCCAAACAATTTTCCATCATGGGCATGATGACCATTCCGATTGTACCCTGGTCATCTAAAATGTATAAATCAGAAGTTAAATCAATGGGTTTTGAAATTGAAGCCATGCAAAAAGAAAAAGCGACCATGCAACTGATGGCTGCTCAAATGATACGGGAAAAAATAACCATGCTCATGTATGAAACCCAGCAACTTGATAATTATGATAAAAGCATATTGCCATCGTACCGGCAAAACCTTGAAAGTAACCTGCTGGCCTACCGGCAGAATACAGGGAGTTTCTTTGTGCTGCTGGATGCATGGAATATGCTGCTCATGAAACAACTTGAGCGAATAGATAAGCTGGGACAGGTATTTACGCTTCAGTCCGAATACGAATATCAAAGAGAGATAAAATAATAATGCGAAACCATACAAATCATATCACAGGTAAAACGATCTGCTGTAAATTATTGCTTTTGACAACCGGCATTATTCTGATGCTTTTTGCCTGTAATGCAGACGTACAAAAGCACAATGATCATGAACAGCTTGTAACTAACGGTAACGATAGCGGCACACAGCACGATGCTATGGCAGGTATGCAAATGAATGATGAAGGCCTTTTAGCTGACACCGCCCATAGCGAAACGTATTGGGCTTCTCTGCCTGTAAATCGCACGGTAATTTCTTCTCAGGAAGTTATTCAACCGGCTGAAACTGATGTGAATTTTGTTTTTAAAGGCAACGGCTATATCGCTTTTGACCCGCGAAGGAACCGGAAAGTGCCGGTTAGAATTGGCGGCCGTATTGAACGCTTATATCTAAAATACAATTATCAATATGTGCGCAAAGGGGAGAAAATTCTTGAACTATACAGCCCTGAAATAAATACTTATATCGAAGAGTTTCTTTATCTCAGCCGGCAGCATAAAGATTCAGTGCTTCAGCAAAAAGCAAAACAAAAGTTGCTGTTGTTAGGGCTTACACCGGCACAAATAAAAAATATTGCACAAACCGGCCAGGCGCCCTTTACAATTTCTGTCTATAGCCCCTTTGAAGGTTATGTATTGTTCAGCCCATCCGGCACATCAGGTATGAATAAAACAGGTAATGCTTCAGCGGGTATGGATGCAGGCATGAATACAGGAGGCGCCATTGCTCCCTCTATATCTCCCACCGTTTCACCTGATAACAGCATTCGCGAAGGAATGTATATCGGTAAAGACCAGACACTGTTCTGGATAAACGATTTTAAAGTAGTGTGGGGCATTTTAGCCTTCACGGCGGAAAATGAAAAATATATCCGGAAAGGTTTACCGGTAAGCGTTACTAGCGAACTTTTTCCTGAAAAGCCATTTCAAACTTCCATACAATTTATGGAGCAGGTTTACCAGGGAGGGCAGAAGTTCAGCCAGGCGAGAGTATACCTGTCAAATACGTCAGGGTTTTTAAAACAAAACTCTTTGATCACTGCTACCGTTTCCATTCCGGTAAAATCAATAATAATTCCTACAGGCAGTGTTTATTACCTGGGGAGAATTGCTATTGTTTGGGTACGCACAGGGGTAACTAATGAGGGCAGCAATGTTTTTCAATCAAGGGTTGTGCGCATAGGGCACAGAGATGGAAATAATGTAGAAATACTGGAAGGTCTGAATACCAATGAAACTATTGCCCGCGACGCTGGTTACCTGGCAGATAGTGAGACGAATATTAAATATTAAACCGGTAATGATGAAAATTAAAATTTGGCTGATTGTATCAATAACCACGTTGTTGGCGGCGACAGCATGCACCGGAAAAAAAAGTAGTGAAACAACGCCACAGCATACCGGACATAAGACAGTTGAACCGGTGAAAAATGAAATGGATGATATGATTACCCTCACCAGCCGGGACGAGCAATACGCCAATATCACCATTGATACGGTGCGGATAAAAAAAATGGCCGAATACAGTACGTTGCTCGGCACCACCAGTTTTGACGAAAGAAAACTGACCGTAATAGCTTCCCGCATTCGCGGAAGGCTTGACAAATTATTTGTGCGCAATCCCCAGGAAAGGGTAAGTATAGGCCAGCCATTATACGCTATTTACAGTGAAGAGCTTTTATCGTATGAAAACGAATTACTGAATGCGTTGCAGCAACAGGCACAGTCGGGTACTATGAAACAGGTTATGGACCAGGTGGTAGAAGCCGCGAGAAAGAACCTGTTACTGTGGGGATTAACGGCAGCGCAGGTAGCCCGCCTGGAAAAAAGCAAGGAGGCCTCTCCGCTGATTACTTTTTACAGCACTGTAGCGGGTACAGTGGCTGAACTGGCTGTTAGCGAAGGACAGTATGTTGAAACCGGCAGCCCCTTATTTCGCATTGCCGATTTATCGCAACTCTGGATAGAAGCGCAAATGTACACTTCGGAATTGCGGTGGTTGTATGAAAAGCCGGTCATCACTGCAGAATTTGATGCTTATCCAAATGAAACGATCAACGCGATACCGGTATTTGATAACCCTGCAGTGGAGGCAGATCAGAAAATCAGTCTCGTGCGGTTTCTTATCAGCAACCGGAACATGCGTTTTAAACCGGGTATGATGGCTTATGTAAATATTAAGCGCAATGAAAAAATGACAATGGTCATTCCTAAATCAGCCATCCTGGTCGGCAATATGACCACAGCGTGGGTAAAGACCGCCGATGGCATGTACGAGAGCAGGATGATTGAACTGGGAATTCAGAATAAAAAAGAAGTAGAAGTGATCAGCGGGTTGAAGGAAGGGGAATTAATTGTAACCAACGGAGCCTACTTATTGAACAGCGCTTTGATATTGAAAAAGGGAACCGGTATGCCGGGCATGGAAGGTATGAAAATGTAATTCCTGGAAAAACTGACCTGATAAAAATTAGTATAAAATACTGAAAAATTAATTGTGCAAATTCTTAACCGCATAGCAATAATAATTGGAATTGCCGGCAGCGTTATCATAATATGGGGCGTATTGGTTACTTCATTTCTTTTTCTTAAAAGGGAATTGAAAAAACTGGTAAACAAAATTGATGTACATAATGAGGCAGTAATAAGATACAATTTCAGCTCTTACCTGCTGCTGGGCCTCGATTTCATGCTCGCAGCCGATATCATTCATACCATTCATAATCCAGTATTAAATGAATTGTACATCCTCGCAATGATTGTGGCTATCAGAAGTGTCATAAGCTTCTTTCTGCATAAAGAAATGAATACTTCATTGGCGGACAATAATTCAAATGCTAATAAATAAACCTGTTTATGCTGACCGGAAACATTGAAAATATTAAAGCGGCATGGGCGATCGATGATAAATCAATTTTATCACAATTGCAAGCGAATCCAGAAGGTGGATTGTCTTCTGCAGAAGCGGAAAAAAGACTGGCATTAGCGGGGTATAATAAAATTGAAGCCGGTAAAAAGATGAGCATCTTTGGCATACTTGCAAATCAGTTTATCAGTCCATTTGTATTGCTCCTTGTTATTGCGGCAGGATTGTCCCTATTCTTTGAAGAGTGGCTTGATGGCTTCGCTATTATTGCAGTAATTGCCATTAATGCGGTCATTGGATTCTTAATGGAATTCAAGGCAGAACGTTCGATGGAAGCCTTAAAAAAATTAACCAGTGTTCCTGCCCGTGTGGTCAGGGATGGAAAACTCACAGAAATCCCATCGGTAGAGGTTGTGCCCGGCGACATATTGTTTGTTGAAGGTGGAGACATGATAACTGCCGATGCACGGGTAATACAGGCATCGCAATTTGAAACAGATGAATCAGCGCTTACCGGCGAATCGTTGCCGGTAGAAAAAAATACAAAGATTTTGCAGCAGGATGCATCTCTGGCCGAACGGCACAACATGCTGTATAAGGGAACCTTTGTAACCAAAGGAAATGGACGGGCTGTGGTAGTGCATACGGGCATGTTAACAGAGTTGGGATCTGTGGCTCGTTTGGTACAGCAGGCCGAACAGTCTGCTACACCACTGGAGAAAAAAATTCAGCAATTCAGTAAAAAATTAATCTGGATAACGGTTGCCCTGCTTGTTATCATTTTTGCAGCGGGTATTTTGAATGGGCAGAAGGTGGTTCAAATGCTGGAAACTTCTATTGCGTTGGCAGTAGCCGCCATACCCGAAGGGCTTCCTATAGTGGCAACGCTGGCTTTGGCTTTTGGCATGCTGCGTATGGCAAAACATAATGTGATCGTAAAAAAATTATCGGCCGTTGAAACCTTAGGTGGAACCAATGTTATAGTCACGGATAAAACCGGAACGCTTACCCAAAATAAAATTGAGGCGGCTTATGTTTTGGTAACTGGAGCGGCATCCCGAATGAAGGTTGATATTGACCATTCATCTATCCGGTTTGCTGATGATAATACCATCATTAACTTACAGGCATATACCCAACTTCATCGCATTGCGGCGCTATGCAATACAGCTTCTTACAATTATGATGGGCAAACGGAAAAAGAATCCGGCGACCCGCTGGAAGTAGGTTTGCAGAAAATGGTTTTTTCGTCGCTTACAAAGCCGGAAGAACACCAGCGGCTATTTCCTAAAGTTGATGAGATCCCCTTTTCCTCGGATACAAAAATAATGGCTACCCTGCATAAAAACAGCGATGATTATTATATAGCGGCTAAAGGCGCTGTGGAAGAATTATTAGGCTGCTGCTCATCCGTAACAAAAGGAAATGAAAAAATTGAGCTTACTGATGATATAAAAAATCAATGGTTGGCTGATGCCGAAAAGAATGCGCAATCAGGATTGAGAATGCTTGCTTTTGCTTTTAGAAACAGTCGTGAAAAAGAAAAAGACTTTTTACATGATCTTACCCTGGCAGGTTTAATTGGTTTTTTAGACCCGCCGCGGCCCGAAGTATTATCCGCAATTGAAGAATGTAAATCTGCCGGTATCAAAGTGGTAATGATCACCGGAGATCACCCGGCTACCGCCAAAAATATTGCCATTCAATTAGGATTGGCAAAAGAAGAGGATGAAGTAATGCATGGTAATGTTATGAAGCCTTATGATCAGCTTACTGATGATGATAAGGAGAAGTGGCTGAATACTTCGGTTTTTGCCAGGGTAACACCAGAGCATAAACTAAACCTGATCACTTTATTTCAGGAAAAGAAAATGATAGTGGGAATGACGGGTGATGGCGTGAATGATGCGCCAGCTCTGAAAAAGGCCGATATAGGTATTGCAATGGGACAAAGAGGCACACAGGTAGCGCAGGAAGTTGCCGACATGGTTTTGAAAGACGATGCATTTTCATCTATTGTTATTGCTATAAAACAGGGCCGGGTTATTTTTGATAACATCCGCAAGTTTGTTATTTTTTTACTGAGTTGTAACCTGAGCGAATTGCTTGTAGTAGCTACCGCATCAGTTCTTAACCTGCATTTTCAGCTCTATCCTATACAAATTCTGTACATCAATCTCATTACAGATGTATTGCCCGCATTGGCATTGGGCGTAACAGAAGCCGCGCCGCATATCATGCAGCGAAAACCTTATTCATCAGAAGTTTCCATTATTGATAAAAAAAGATGGTCGGCCATTTTTACCTATTCAGGTATAATTGCCTTTACTTCTATTGGTGCTGTTTTCGTAAGCCACGAGTTGCTGCATGATGCGGAAGGATGGAACAGGGAATTATGCAACAACATACTTTTTTACTCACTCATATTCTCACAGATACTGCATGTATTCAACATGTCATTCGAAAGGGGAGTAGCTTTCTTCAAGACAGAGGTATTTCGTAACAGGTATGTATGGTATGCGGTGGTAAGCTGTATCATCCTCGCCATGTTATCTTATTGGATTGTTCCGGTAAGGAATGTATTGGAGGTGACAATTTATGGCTGGAGAGACTGGTCTATCGTGATAACTGCATCGTTTCTTTCTCTTTTATTGATACAATTGGTTAAAAGGATGCGATGGGTGATTTAACCTCAAGACAAAAGAAGTTTTTAGATCAGGTAAAGGAGAATATTAATAGTAACTGAAAGAAAACAACATTTTTAAATAAGAAAAATAAGATCATGGAAACGCTAATAAAATATTTTGATGAAATAACATTAAGAGATCTGCCAAAAGTGGGAGGTAAAAATGCTTCTCTTGGCGAAATGTTTCAAAAACTTTCAGGTAAAGGCATAGCAGTGCCCGATGGGTTTGCGCTTACGGCGGATGCCTATTGGAAGTTTATAGAGATTAATAATTTCGGAGATAAGCTAAATGAAATTCTTTCAGCTCTTGATACTAAGACTTTTTCGAACTTAAGCGATACAGGGACTTACTGCAGAGAGCTTATAATGAGCGGTGAGATGCCTGAAGAATTATCCGAAAAAATAAAAGAGGGCTACGACTTTTTAATAGATAAATATGATGAAGATATTTCTTTCGCCGCCCGCAGCAGTGCAACAGCCGAAGATCTGCCCAATGCCAGCTTCGCAGGGCAACAGGAAACCTACCTGAATGTAAAAGGCCTTGATAATTTAATATTGGCCTGCCATCGCTGTTACGCTTCACTGTTTACCGACCGGGCTATTAAATACCGGGGCGATAATGGTTTTGAACACATGAAAGTGGCTTTGTCTGTGGGCATTCAGTTAATGGTGCGTTCAGATAAAGCCAGCTCCGGCGTTATGTTTACGCTTGACCCCGATACGGGTTTCGATAAAGTGGCGCTTATATCAGGCGCCTGGGGGCTTGGCGAAAATGTAGTGCAGGGCAGTGTAAATACAGATGAATTTTTAGTGTACAAATCGTTCATCGGAAAAGTGAAACAACCTGTCATTTCAAGAAAATTGGGCAGTAAGGAAAAAACAATGGTGTATGCAGAAAAGGAAATGAACGAGATTCTAAAACCTGAAGATGCTATTGTTAACCTTGATACTCCGCTGAACCTGCAGCAAAAATATACATTGGGTGATGAAGAAATTATACAATTGGCGAAGTGGGCGATCATTATTGAGGAACACTATCAAAGGCACATGGATATTGAATGGGCAAAGGATGGTATCAGCAATAAAATGTTTATTGTGCAGGCACGCCCCGAAACAGTACACAGTCAACGCCAAAATAAAAATGTGTTTAAAGAATATAGTATTAAGGAAAAGGGGAAATTAATATGCCAGGGCATTGGATTGGGCAACAGCATCACCTCCGGTATTGCAAGATTGCTTTCTTCTCCCAAAGAAATTGATAAGCTCAATGAAGGTGAAATCTTAGTTACCGGAAGAACAGATCCCGATTGGGATCCCATATTAAAAAAAGCTGCAGCCATCATCACAGACCAGGGCGGAAGAACATCACATGCCGCCATCGTTGCACGCGAAGTGGGCGCCATGGCGATTGTGGGTACAGGTAATGCTACCAAAGTTATTCAGGACGGACAATTAGTTACTATCTCCACTGCCGAAGGTGATACCGGGTATATATATGAAGGAAAAGGAAGCTGGGACGAACAGGAAATTGATATCAGCAAAATTAAAGTGCCTGAAACGCAGGTAATGCTAATTCTCGCTCATCCTGATAAAGCATTCAGATATTCTATGTTACCAAATAACGGTGTGGGATTAATGCGGATGGAATTTATCATCAATAACGTCATCCAGATCCACCCTATGGCATTGCATCATTTTGATAAATTGACAGACGATGCCGTAAAGAAGCAAATTGAAGAACTTACACAATATTACCCGGATAAGAAAGATTATTTTATTCACAAACTGGCAGAGGCTATAGCAACCATTGCTGCTTCTTTTTATCCCAAAGATGTAATAGTACGAATGAGTGATTTTAAATCGAATGAATATGCCAACCTTATCGGCGGAAAAACATTTGAGCCCAAAGAGGAAAACCCTATGATCGGCTTCAGGGGTGCATCCCGGTATTATCATCAGTTATACAAAGAGGCTTTTGAAATGGAATGCAGGAGTATGAAAATGCTGAGGGATGAAATGGGTTTTACCAATATAAAAATTATGTTGCCCTTTGTGCGAACTGTTCGTGAAGCAACCAGTGTAATTGAAATAATGAAAGCAAACGGATTAACAAGAGGCGAAAATGAATTGGAATTATACATGATGGTTGAAATTCCAAGCAATGCATTGCTTGCAGAAGAATTTGCTAAACACTTCGATGGCTTTTCTATCGGTTCAAATGACCTCACCCAATTAACACTTGGTGCAGACAGAGACTCAGAATTGTTAAGTGAAATTTTTTCTCCTTTCGACCCGGCAGTGATGCAGCTTATCCGCATGTCAATTGAAAAGGCAAAATCAGCAGGTATTAAGATAGGCTTATGCGGTCAGGCTCCCAGCGACTATCCTGAATATGCCCGCTTTCTCGTGGAATGTGGTATTGATAGCATTTCTTTTAACCCTGATGCGCTGTTAGCAGGAATTAATAATATTAATGAGGCGGAGAAAACATTACAGGTAAAATAAGATACAATGAAAACAGCTATATACAGTTCACATAAATTTGAAAAGCCTTTTTTGGAACAAGCCAATAGCAACAGGCATGAGTTCATATTTTTTGATACACGTTTAACGCAGCAAACCGCATCTTTCGCGAACGACTGCGAAGCCGTAAGCCTCTTTGTAAGCGACGATGCTTCCACGCCTGTGCTTGATACGCTTTTTACCCTCGGTATAAAATACATCGTATTGCGTTCCGCAGGATTTAATAACGTGGATTTAAAAAAAGCAAAAGAATTAGGAATAAAAGTAGCCAGAGTTCCTGCTTATTCGCCTTTTGCGGTGGCAGAGCATACCGCGGCTTTGATGCTTGCATTAAATCGAAAACTCATCCGTGCCCATAACCGCATTTCTGACATGAATTTTTCTTTAGATGGATTGACAGGCTTTGATGTGAATGGAAAAACCGCTGGCATTATTGGTACCGGTAAAATCGGCGCCATCATGGCCCGCATCCTGCATGGTTTTGGTTGTCGCTTGCTGGCTTATGACAAATTCGAAAACGAAGAAATAAAACAAAAATACCAGGTTGAATATACAGATTGTATGTCGCTGTGCAGGCTATCTGACATCATCACGCTGCATATTCCACTTGTTGAAGAAACAAAATATCTCATCAATAAATCCTGTATTGATTGCATGAAACCTGGGATAATGCTCATCAATACCAGCCGGGGTGCATTAGTCAACACAAATGAAGTGGTTAATGCTTTAAAAAGTGGTCGAATCGGTTACTTTGGTATGGATGTGTATGAAGAAGAAGAAGGGCTTTTTTTCGAAGACCATTCAGAAGATATTCTGCAGGATGATACCATAGCACGGCTAATGACTTTTCAAAATGTGCTCATCACCAGTCACCAGGGATTTCTTACCGAAACCGCTTTGAAAAATATTGCAGACACTACTATTGGCAACCTGGATTGCTTTGATAAAGATATTGCATGTGAAAACGAGGTTAGCATAAAATAGCAGTTGCTAAAAATTGTCGGACCGGGAAAGTCAAAAAAATTAATGAGTTAATAGAATGCGCAAAATAAAAACCAATTGGCACGTAATTACCGGCGGCCCGAGCACGGGGAAAACAACGGTTATTAACCTGCTTACAGAAAGAGGTTATAAAACAACCATTGAACATGCCAGGCATTATATTGACACCATGAAAGTTGGAGGACGCACCGTGGAGGAAATACGGGCAAATGAACGAAAATTTCAGTTAGGTGTCTTGAATATGCAGATAGAGCAGGAAGCTGAATTATCACCTGACGAAACAGTTTTTCTTGACCGTGCTATACCGGATGCCATGGCCTATTACCAGTTTTTAAATCTGGGTTATGATAAGGAACTGCTTACCGCAATCGAACAGGTTTCGTCTGCAAAAATTTTTATCCTTGACCGGTTGCCGTTGGTAAAAGATTATGCAAGAACAGAAGATGAACGGGGACAAAAAGCCATTCACAATTTAATTATAGATGTATATAAGTCATTGGGATTTCCGGTAATATTTGTGCCCGTTCTGGAGCCTGACGACAGAGTTGATTTTATTTTAAAAAATGTTTAAATGAAAATAATGAAAGCCAGACATCTGATTCTTTACTTCCTGTTGCTGCTTTTTTCAAATACATTAAGGGCTCAGGATAAAGAAATGTTTATTGAACAAATTTCCGGGAAAACGATCACGAGGGAAAACTTTGAAAACGGTGGCAAGTTTACGGGAAGGCAAGTGTTTACTGCCGAAAAAATGGGGCAAAGCGGCGGAAGTTTTTTTGTAAACATTAATACTAAAATTTATGATGAAACCCAAAAGCTGCAATCAACCTACACTACCACCTACCAGTGCAAGCCTGAAGAGTCCAATGTGCTTTTGTCAGTTTTTACGCTCAATCCTAAGAAGCAAAAAATTTCAGTATCCGTGAAGTTCGGAGATTTTAAAAAATTATATGATTTAAATGATCTGCTGCGCAGCCTAAGCCTTACCATGTATATCGAATCGGGCATTCTCAATTTCCTTGGATCAAAAAATAATATAGATATGACCAATCGTTCAATTACAAAAGGAAACAGTGGATGGAGGATTACAGAAACGCTTACCATTAAAGCATATCTGTTAGGAATACGGATAAAGACGATTACCTATAATGTGACAGAATATTTAACTACATCAGGCCAACTGGAAAAACAAATCTTTAAAGAAACAAATGGAGATTATTTTACAATAACATATGATTCAAGATCATGAACAAACAAACAATAAATACGAACCAGCTTTATAGCCTGATCCACACAGACGTTGAAGGAATAGACTCTCTTATAGAGCTTGCCCTAGATATTCGGTGGTCATGGAACCATGCCGCAGACACCGTGTGGCAACAGCTTGATCCTGGGCTGTGGGAACTTACCCGTAACCCATGGATTGTTTTGCAAACCGTTTCCAAAGATCAGCTTGAACGGCAATTGGCTGATCCGGAATTTAAAAAGAAAATTGAAACCCTTATGAAGGCGAAAGAAGAATCAGATTCAACTTCTCCCTGGTTTCAGCAAAAACATCCAAATGCACAGCTCAAGAGTATCGCTTATTTCAGTATGGAGTATATGCTAAGCGAAGCCTTACCTATTTATTCGGGTGGCTTGGGTAATGTGGCGGGCGACCAGTTAAAATCGGCTGCCGATCTTGGTGTGCCGGTGGTAGCTGTAGGATTGCTGTATGCGCAGGGTTATTTTCGCCAGGTTATTGATCAATATGGTAATCAGCAGGCGCTATATCCATACAATGATCCGGGACAGTTACCCATTACGCCCTTGCGTTTACCAAACGGTGAGTGGCTTCGGCTGAAAGTGTCATTACCCGGCTATCCTGTCTGGCTTAGAACATGGCAGGTTCAGGTAGGGAGATTGAAGCTGTACTTGCTCGATAGTAATGATGCCGCTAACCTGCCTGCTCACCGGGGTATTACAAATGAACTTTATGGTGGTGGCTCTGATATGCGCATTAAACAGGAAATTATTTTGGGAATAGGCGGCTGGAAATTATTGAATGCGTTGAATATTACACCGGAAGTTTGTCACATGAATGAAGGTCATGCTTCATTTCTTGTTCTGGAACGTGCGAATGTTTTTATGAAAGAAAACGGCACTTCTTTTGAAGAAGCTCTGGCTGTAACCAGGGCCGGCAACTTATTTACTACACATACCGCCGTTGCTGCGGGGTTTGATCATTTCAGCCCGGCACTTATGGAGCAATATCTTGGAGAATATGCTGCAAAAGAGCTTGGCATTCATTTTAATGATTTGATGGCACTCGGCAGGCAGGATGCCAATAACTTTTCTGAAAGTTTCAATATGGCCTGGCTCGCCGTTCGTGGCAGTGGTGCTGTGAATGGCGTTAGCAAGTTACATGCTGTTGTAAGCCGCAATCTTTTTAAATATCTTTTTCCACGCTGGCCAAAAGACGAAGTGCCGGTAGGGTGTGTAACCAACGGTGTGCACATGCCCTGTTGGGATTCTGAATACGCTGATGAAATATGGACAGAGGCCTGCGGCAAAGACCGATGGAAAGGCGACCTTGAAAATATTGAAAAGCATATCGCCAAAATCCCGGATGAAAAACTCTGGCAATTTAGAAACCAGTCAAGAAATAATCTTGTCAATTTTGTACGTCAAAGATTTGAAAGGCAAACAATGGTTTCAGGCTTGCCTGCAGAAATTGCAGAAGCTGCAAAACATGTTTTTGATCCCAATACTTTAACGCTGGGCTTTGCCCGCCGCTTTGTTCCTTATAAAAGGCCCGGCCTTTTATTGCATGATGCCGAAAGATTTGTACGCATACTCACCAATTCGGAACATCCCGTTCAGTTAGTTATTGCAGGTAAAGCTCCACCGCATGATGAATCCGGAAAAGCTTTAATTCGTGAGTGGGTACAATTTATTGAACAGCATAAATTATATAAACATGTCATTTTTTTAAGTGATTACGATATGTTTTTAACGGAAAACATGGTGCAGGGTGTTGATGTGTGGCTCAACACACCGAGGCGGCCATGGGAAGCAAGCGGTACAAGCGGCATGAAGGTGCTGGTGAATGGCGGAATTAATTTATCGGAGTTGGATGGATGGTGGGCTGAAGCCTACACGCCGGAAGTGGGCTGGGCATTGGGAGATAAGCAGGAACACGGTGATGACCCAGCATGGGATGCTGCCGAGGCAGAAGCATTATACGATTTACTGGAACAACAGGTAGTTCCTGCATTTTATAACCGAAATCAAAATGGTGTTTCAGAAAGATGGGTAGAGCGGATGCGCAAAAGCATGTCAACCCTTTCACTTCGTTTTTCTGCCAATCGCTCAGTGCGTGAATACACAGAAAACTATTACCTGCCTTTGGCTGCAAATTATCTAAAAAGGGCAGTGGAACAAGGAATTGCAGGAAAAAAAATACTTGATGTGAGAAATGATTTAAGAAATAAATGGGGGCAAATACATTTTGGAGATGTACAAATTGAAAACATTGAAAATGATTTTCATTTTCAAGTTCAATTATCGCTGAATGGAATAAACCCTGATGATGTTCTGGTAGAGCTTTATGCAAATGCAATAAATCCAGAAGCATCGGGAAAGGATGCCGAAACGCCGGAAAGAATAAAGATGGAGACTGGTTCAATAGAGAATAACGGCGAACATAAATATCATGCACAATTAAATACTATTCGGCCTGCAAGCGATTACACGGTACGCCTTATTCCGGGTTATGAAGGCATTTCAGTGCCGTTGGAAGATAACCTGATTTTGTGGCAACGCTAACAACTATTTATTAAAGGGAAATTTTTAATATGAAAGAAGCAAAAAATATAACCACACTATTTCTCGATATCGGCGGTGTGTTGCTCACTAAAGGGTGGGGTCATGAATCCCGGTACCTGGCAGCTGAAAAATATAACATTGAGATACCCGAAATGGAAGCCAGGCACAATATTGCATTTGAGACATTCGAACTGGGCAAACTCACGCTTGAAGAATATTTGAACATCACTGTTTTTTATAAAGAACGGAATTTTTCAATAGAGGAATTCCGGCAATTCATGTTCTTACAATCCCAGCCCTACCCCGAAATGATTGAAATGATAAGGCGGTTAAAAAAGCGATACGGATTTAAGATTGTTGCAGTAAGTAATGAAGGAAGGGAATTAAATACCCACAGGATTGACAAATATAATTTAGCAGGCTTTATAGACTTTTTTGTTTCCTCAACTTATGTTCACTTACGGAAGCCCGATGTTGACATCTATAAACTGGCGCTTGAAATGTCGCAGTCGAAGCCATCTGAAACTATTTGCATAGACGATGTATCCGTGTTTACAACCGTTGCCGAAAGCCTGGGGATAAAGGGCATTTGTCATATTGATTATGAAACGACGGGTAAAGAATTACAGGCATTAGGATTTGAGACTACATTATGAACTCAATAAACACAAATATTCTTGTTATTAATGGTGGTTCGTCCAGCATCAAATTCGCTTTGTATAGCATGGATGAAAAACTTAATAATATTCTTTCAGGAAAAATAAAAAGGATTGGCCTGGACAATCCTGAATTTACAATTTCCAATAACCTCACCCATGAAAAAAATGAAATCAAAATAGATGCAACAAATTTTAAAGAAGCTGCAGAACTTTTAATTGAATGGTTAAAAAGGCAAAAATATTTTGAAGAGATTGATTGTATTGGACATCGCATTGTACATGGAATGAACCATACACATCCGGAAATTATTGATGATAGATTATTGATAGAATTACATAGAATAAGTGAGTATGATCCAGACCATCTTCCTGCAGAAATTGAGATGATAGAATTATTCAAAAAGGAATTTCCTAAGTTATTACAGTTCGCCTGTTTTGATACATCTTTTCATACAAACATGCCACGTGTTGCCAAAATTTTACCAATACCACGCCGGTTCTACAAAGCCGGAATACAGCGCTACGGATTTCATGGCTTGTCTTTCACTTATCTTATGGAAGCACTTAAAAATATAAATGGTCATGATGAAAGTAAAGGACGCATCATTCTTGCCCACCTTGGGAACGGTGCAAGTCTGGCAGCAGTGAAAGATGGAAGAAGTTTAGATACTACTATGGGTTTTACTCCTGCAGGTGGTTTGGTAATGGGCACAAGGCCTGGAGATTTAGACCCCGGAGTTGTATGGTACATGATGCAAAGTGAAGGGATGACGGCGGTCAAGTTCAATCATTTGATCAATCACGAAAGCGGTTTATTGGGAGTTTCTGAAATCAGCTCTGACATGCAGGATTTATTGCAGAAAGAAAATGAAGATGTAAGAGCGGCGGAAGCGGTGGATTTGTTTTGTTACTCAGTAAAAAAATGGATAGGCGCCTTTACGGCAGTATTAAATGGATTGGATACATTGGTTTTTTCCGGAGGTATCGGCGAAAATGCACCGGTAATCCGTTCACGCATTTGTAAAGATTTTAATTATCTGGGGATTGAATTAGATGAAGAAAAGAATAAAAAAAATGCAACCGTTATTTCAACTGGAAAAAGCAATGTAAAAGTATATATCATGCCAACTGATGAAGAAATCATCATTGCAAAAAGTACAAAAGAATTGTTTATCAATTCTAAAAATAAAATATAAAAATCACTAAATAAATAATTACACAATGGAAACACAAACTTTAAAAACTACCAAAGAAACATTATCGGAAGATATGCTTCATAAAATAAATGCATACTGGCGGGCAGCCAATTATCTCTCCGTTGGCCAGATGTATTTATACAACAATCCGCTTTTGAGAGAGCCGCTGAAACCAGAACATATAAAGCCAATGTTATTGGGACATTGGGGCACTACACCCGGCCAGAATTTTGTTTATGCTCATCTCAACAGGATAGTAAAAAAATATGACCTTGACATGATTTACATTTCCGGCCCCGGGCATGGAGGTCCGGCTATAGTAGGAAATGTTTATCTGGAAGGAACTTACAGTGAAGTTTATCCCAATATCAGCCAGGATGAAGAAGGCTTGAAAAAACTGTTTACGCAATTTTCTTTTCCTGGTGGAATTCCCAGCCATGTATCGCCAGAATGTCCTGGCTCAATACATGAAGGCGGTGAATTAGGATATTCACTCAGCCATGCTTTTGGTGCTGCTTTTGACAATCCTGATTTAATTGTTTCTTGTGTGATAGGTGATGGCGAAGCAGAAACGGGGCCATTGGCAACTGCCTGGCATTCTAATAAATTCCTCAATCCAGTAACAGATGGAGTGGTACTTCCAATTCTTCATTTGAACGGTTATAAAATTGCAAACCCAACTATTCTTGCCCGCATTGGCGATGAAGAATTAGAGCAACTTTTTTTAGGTTATGGATGGAAACCTTATTTGATTGAGGGTGATGATCCGATGGATATGCACCAGAAGATGGCGGCCCTGATGGATAAAATAATTGAAGAAATAAAGCAGATAAAACAAAATGCTGTGCAAAATAAAAATGCAGAACGTCCGAAATGGCCTATGATAATTTTGAAATCGCCCAAAGGATGGACGGGACCAAAATATGTGGATGGTTTTAAGATAGAAGATAATTTTCGTGCACACCAGGTTCCAATTACCGCCCCCAAAACCAATCCAGAACACCTGAAACAATTGGAAGAATGGTTGAGAAGTTATAAACCAGAAGAACTCTTTGACGACAATGGTCGTTTCATTCCTGAACTGGCAGACCTTGCGCCAAAAGCTGAAAGGCGGATGGGTGCTAACCCACATTCAAATGGAGGTTTGTTGTTACATAACCTTCGCATGCCGGATTTTAGAGAGTATGAAATTGAAATGAAGCGTGGGGAAATGGGGCCGGGTGATACTTTAGTGCTTGGTAAATTCATAAGGGACATTATTAAAGAAAACGAGGCGCAAAAGAATTTTAGAATCTTTGGTCCCGATGAAACGCTTTCAAACAAATTAAATTTTGTATTTGAAGCTACTAACCGCCAGTGGGAAGCCCCGGTAGTTGAGGCGGATGAATTTCTAAAAAAAGAAGGTCGGGTAATGGAGATGCTGAGTGAGCATCAATGTGAAGGCTGGCTGGAAGGTTATCTGTTGACCGGAAGACATGGTCTTTTCAATTGCTACGAGGCTTTTATCCATATCATCGATTCCATGTTCAACCAACATGCCAAGTGGCTAAAAGTAACATCAGAGTTGCCCTGGCGTAGAAAAATTGCTTCACTAAATATACTTTTAGCTTCTCATGTTTGGCGGCAGGATCATAATGGGTTTACCCACCAGGATCCCGGCTTCCTCGATGTAGTCATGAATAAAAAAGCATCGGTAGTGCGTGTTTATCTGCCGCCCGATGCCAACTGCCTGTTATCTGTAATGGATCATTGTTTCCGCAGCAGGCAATATGTAAATGTGGTAGTGGCTGGCAAACATCCTGCTCCGCAATGGCTCAGTATGGATGAAGCGGTTATTCACTGTACGAAAGGTATTGGAATATGGACATGGGCAGGCAATGATAAAGATATTGAAGCGGATGTAGTGATGGCTTGTGCAGGCGATGTGCCTACACTGGAAACATTGGCTGCTGTTTCCATTCTTCGTGAAAAGTTACCTGACCTCAAAGTGCGTGTAGTGAATGTGGTTGATTTAATGAAACTGCAACCAGAGTCAGAACATCCGCATGGATTGAATGATAAAGACTTTGATACATTGTTTACAAAAGACAAACCGGTAATCTTTGCTTTTCATGGTTACCCCTGGCTTATTCACCGGCTTACTTACCGGAGAACCAATCATGTTAACATTCATGTAAGAGGATATAAGGAAGAAGGCACTATTACCACTGCCTTTGATATGACCGTGCTTAACGATCTTGACCGTTTTCATCTCGTACAGGATGTGCTTGATAGGTTGCCACAATTAAACGATAAGACCGCCTACCTGAAGCAGGAAATGCAGGACAAGTTGATTGAACACAAAAATTATATTAGAAAAGAAGGGATGGATATGCCGGAAATCAGAAACTGGAAATGGAAAAATTATACCGATATATAAATACTAAGCACCTTAAAGGCATATCTTCTGGGAATATGGATAAAGACGATTACCGTTAATGGAACAGAATACTTAACTACTTCAGGCCAATTGGAAAAACAAGTTTTTAAGGAAACGAACGGAGATTATTTTACAATCTTATATAAATCAAAATCATGATACATGTAGACGATCAATCTGTGCCTGCTGATAATATAAAAGAAAAACTGTATTGAAATGAAGGATGGTTACCAAAATCATCTTTTGGAATGATCCTGATCGCATTTCACTAATGGATTTTAATGCAATTTCAAGACAAAATAAGATTTATGATCATGGATAATGAATTTACCTTATAAAATGAAAAATGATAAGAGCTGCACAACATAAAAGCAATCCTTTAAACTACGGCAAAATCATTTCTGTCAGGGGTAGTGTTGTGGACGTAAGGTTTGAAAATAATTTGCCTTCCATTAATACGTTACTTCACACCGGAAAAAATAAGCAGATCGCTATTGAAGTATTAGCACAGCTTGATGATCATCATATAAGAGGTATTGCATTAACTCCTACCCAAGGACTGGCACGGGGAATGGCTGTAGCAACAGAAGGCAAAGAGCTTACCGTTCCGGTAGGAAAAAATATCATGGGCAGGATGTTCGATGTTTTTGGAAATACAATTGATCAGCAAGGGACATTATCTGGTACAGAGCAGCGTTCTATTCATCAGTCACCACCTTCCTTAGGAAAACAATCAACCAGATCAGAAATTTTTATAACAGGCATTAAGATAATTGATGTGTTGATTCCATTGGAACGTGGCGGTAAGGCAGGTTTATTTGGTGGAGCCGGTGTAGGTAAAACCGTTTTGCTTACAGAAATGATTCACAATATGGTGGGGCATAATAAAGGAGTAAGTATGTTTTGTGGCATTGGTGAACGTTGCCGTGAAGGACAGGAACTTTATAATGAAATGAAGGAAGCCGGTGTATTGGAAAACATGGTGATGCTATTCGGGCAAATGAATGAACCCCCCGGTGCTCGTTTTCGTGTGGGTCATGCCGCACTAACGATGGCCGAATATTTCCGTGATGATGAACACCGCGATGTATTGTTGCTCATTGATAATATTTTTCGTTTTATCCAGGCGGGCATGGAAGTATCCGGCTTAATGGGACAAATGCCTTCGCGGTTGGGTTATCAGCCAACCATGGGAACAGAACTATCGAAATTGCAAGAACGCATTGCCAATACCGATGCAGGAGCCATCACCTCTATCCAGGCGGTGTATGTGCCGGCTGATGATCTGACAGACCCTGCTGCTGTTCATACTTTCTCTCATCTTTCGGCATCCATTGTTCTTTCAAGGAAAAAAGCAAGCGAAGGACTTTATCCTGCAATTGATTTGCTGCAATCCAATTCAAAAATGGCTACACCCGGAATTATCGGTGAAAGACATTATAACCTGGCGCAGGAAATAAGACAAACACTGGCAAAGTATGAAGACCTCAAAGACATTATCGCTATGCTTGGACTGGAACAGTTATCTGTTGAGGACAGGAATATTGTAAATCGAGCAAGGCGATTGGAACGATTTCTTACCCAACCGTTTTTTGCTACCGAACAATTCAGTGGAATTAAAGGAAAGGAAGTCAGTTTAAAAGATGCACTGGATGGTTGCGAACGCATACTTGCGGATGAATTTAAAGACTTACCCGAAAGTGCTTTTTATATGATCGGATCAATTGAGGAAGTAGAGAAAAAGGAAAATAAAAGTACTGGCGAATATAATTTAAAGAATAAAACAAAGGAAACCCAGGTAGTGAGTGCAGTATAAAAAGATAAAATGGAAAAGTTAGTAATGAATTTAAAAGTGCTTCTTCCGTTTCAGGTTTTTAATGAAATTAAAAATGTAAGTCGTATTGTTTTAGAAACAAGTAAAGGTTCTTACGGCTTATTACCACAAAGGCTTGATTGTGTAGCCGCAATAGTACCCGGCATTCTTACTTATGAAACAGAAGAAGGTGGCGTTCATTATTTAGCGGTTGATGAGGGTGTGCTTGTAAAGGCAGGGTTACAGGTCATGTTGTCCGTTCGTAACGCAATTGGCGGAGCCAATCTTGGCAAGCTGCATGAATCCGTTAAGAAAGAGTTTATGAATCTCGATGAAAGCGAAAGAAACGTCCGTTCAGTAATGGCAAAGATGGAAAGCGGATTTATGTACAGCCTGGAAAAATTTCATAAAGAATAAAATGGAACCTATAGATAAAAATGAGGAGAATTTATTTAGTCAACAGGTAAGTGATAAAGAAAAGCGTAAACTGAAGGCATTAAAAGAAAACAACAAAAGCGTTTGGTTTGGTTTAGGAATGATGGGAATGATAGGCTGGTCAGTGGCAGTACCCGCAATATTGGGAGCCGGATTAGGAATATGGTTAGATAAACAGTATCCGCAATCGTTTTCCTGGACATTAACCTGTTTAATCGCTGGTTTAATTGGCGGCAGTGTTATTGCATGCTATTGGGTTACCAAAGAAGATAAAGAGATGCATCAAAATAAAGAACAAGAAGATGAATGAAGTTTTATACAGGATACTGGTATTCATAGCAGGTTTAGTTTTAGGAATACTATTCTTTGGCGGACTTTGGTTTACCGTCAAAAAATCAGTTACTGCCAGAATACCTGCTTTATGGATATTCGGCAGTTTCTTTCTAAGGATAGCTATTACATTGTTTGGATTTTATTTCATTGCTGCCGGTAGCTGGCAAAGATTACTTATTTGTTTAGTTGGTTTTATTGCAGCCCGATTCATTGTTATTCGGTTTACCAGATTGTATGAAATAAAACAGGCAGGTATAAAACAGGAGGACAATCATGAAGCTTAGTCCTGACCAAACTATTTTCTGGCAACATGGTTTTATAACAATTAATCTCACCGTTGTTACTACCTGGGCATTGATGTTATTGATAGTGATTGCGGCCAGGATAATTACACGGAAACTTAAAACCGATATCAGTATTTCCCGCTGGCAATGCATATTGGAGATGATTGTAACTACTATCAACAGCCAGATCAAAGAAATTGGATTGGACCAACCAAAAAAATATATCGGTTTCCTCGGCACAATGTTTCTGTTTATTGGTATTGCTAACCTGTGTATCATTTTCCCCGGATATGAACCACCGACAGGTTCGCTATCCACTACTACGGCACTTGCTATTTGTGTATTCCTTGCTGTACCATTTTTTGGTATTGAAAAGGGTGGCATTGGAGGTTACCTGAAAACATACGTTCAGCCAACATGGATCATGTTGCCATTTAATCTTATCAGCGAAATCACCCGGACACTGGCTTTGGCCGTTCGCTTATTTGGTAATATTATGAGTGGCGGAATGATCGTCGCTATCCTATTAACCATATCACCTTTTATTTTCCCCGTAATCATGAATGTGCTGGGCTTATTAACGGGTATGGTGCAGGCATATATTTTTAGCATCCTTGCCACTGTTTATATAGCGGGAGCTGTTCAGGTAAGACAATCAAAGAAAAATAAATTAATAACTAAAAAACAAAAGGAGGATAACTATGGATAGTACAACAATTATTGCAGTAGCATCTATTGTCACTGCCGGATTTGCGACAGGAATCGGAACAATGTTTCCTGCAATCAGTGAAGGAAAAGCAGTAGCAGCTGCATTAAGTTCTATTGCGCAACAGCCTGATGCTGCACCAACCATCACCAGAACATTGTTTGTTGGTTTGGCAATGATCGAGTCAACGGCGATATACTGTTTCGTGGTTTCGATGATTCTCATTTTCGCTAACCCGTTCTGGAATCATATCATCGCAAAATAATGCAGACAAAATGAATATTAACTGGTTTACGGTTATAGCGCAGGTAATTAATTTCCTCATCCTGGTGTGGTTATTAAAACGCTTTTTGTATAAGCCCATTCTTAAAGCTGTTGATGAAAGGGAGAAAAAAATTGCTACTCAATTGAAAGATGCAGAAGACAAAAAAGCAACGGCGCAAAAAGAACAAGATGATTTTAAGAATAGGAATGACGCCTTCGACCAGCAGAAGAAAGGACTAATGGACAAAGCAGTTGCAGAAACCGCCACCGAACGTCAGAAGTTACTGGATGAAGCAAGGAGTGATGCGAATAAGTTAAGCGTTAATCTCGAAGCAGCAGCGAAAGAAGCACAGGAAAACCTGAACCGTGACATTGTGCAAAAAACACAGCAGGAAGTTTTCGCTATTACGAGAAAAACACTTTCAGATCTTGCTTCGCTGAGCCTGGAAGAGCAATCGGTGAACATTTTCGTCAAGCGGTTGAATGAATTAAAAGATGAAGAAAAGAAAAAATTTATCGAATCTTTTAAATCCGGTGCTGAGCCTGTACTTATCCGAAGCGCATTTGAACTACCGGAAAAACAACAAACTGAAATTAAAAAGACGGTTAGTGAAATATTAGAAACAGAAACTCAATTTAAATTTAAAACCGTACCTGAACTGATCAGTGGAATTGAATTGACTGCAAAAGGATACAAACTGGCATGGAGTATTTCGGAATATCTCAATTCATTAGAGAAAACCATTGCTGAAACGTTAAAAGAAAAAGAGCAGCCGGAACAAGAAAAAAAAGTGGAACCAGAGAAGAAATCTGATCCAGATAAAAAGCCAGAACCTGAAAAGATATAATATGCCGGTAGATGAATTAAATAAAATGTTTGACAATACATTCTATCAATTGAGTAAGGGCAGAGAAGATTTTAAACTCTCTTTTGCACCCCGCGAAGTTGGTGCTGTCATCAGTGTATCAACAGGTATTGCTAAAATTTCCGGTCTTCCCGGCGCAGGCTTTGAAGAACTATTAAAATTTCCGGGAGGCTTATCTGGTATAGCGTATAATATTGATGAAGATGAAATAGGCGCCATTCTTCTTGGGGAAGATACACAGTTGAATGCTGGTGATGAAGTAGAACGGACTGGTAGAGTTATGGACATTCCGGTGGGCAATGCCTTACTCGGAAGAGTGATCAATCCTTTAGGTGATCCTATAGATGGAAAAGGTGCTATTGCTCACACTGAACGGCTGCCGATTGAGCGTCCCGCTCCTGCTATTATGGACCGTGCACCTGTTACTGTCCCTTTGCAGACAGGATTAAAAGTTATTGATGCATTGATCCCTATTGGCCTTGGGCAACGGGAATTAATTTTAGGGGATCGTCAAACAGGTAAAACAGCCATTGCCGTTGATGCCATACTTAACCAGCTTGATAAAAATGTAGTCTGTGTTTATTGCGCCATCGGGCAACGGGCATCTTCTGTTGCGAAAGTAATTGCTAAACTGAAAGAAAAAGGAGCGATGGAATATACGGTAGTAGTTGTAGCAGAAGGGAATAATTCCCCTGGATTAAATTATATCGCACCATATGCGGCTACCAGTATTGCAGAATATTTTATGGAACAGGGCCGTGATGTACTGATTGTTTATGATGATCTCACCCATCATGCGCGATCCTATCGTGAGCTTTCGTTGTTACTAAGGAGACCACCGGGACGAGAAGCATTTCCCGGTGATATTTTTTATATCCATTCAAGATTATTGGAAAGGTCTACGCACCTGAATGACAAACTCAAAGGAGGATCGCTTACCGCATTACCGATTATTGAAACGGAAGCTCAAAATATTTCCGCTTATATCCCTACCAATCTTATTTCCATTACTGACGGACAGATCTATCTTTCTCCTAAACTTTTTGATTTGGGAATATTACCTGCAGTTGATGTGGGCAAATCCGTTTCCCGTGTAGGAGGTAAGGCACAATTGCCGGCATATCGTTCCATCACAGGTAACCTGAAATTAGATTATTCCCAATTTGAAGAATTGGAAACCTTTGCCCGTTTCGGTACAAGGCTGGATGATAATACCCGGAAGGTAATTGAACATGGGAAGCGGATTCGTATTTGTCTTAAACAACAGGAACTTAAGCCCATGTCTGTTTCCGAACAAGTTGTAGTGCTGCTTACATTGACAGGTAAACTCTTTGACATTATTCCGATTGAGAAAATGCAGGAAGCTGAAGCTGCTTTAGTGAAAAGCACTGAAACACTTCCTCCGGAAATTTTAAAACGATTAACTGAAGATGCAGCAATGAGCAATCCTGATAGGGACGCTATTTTAAAAATAGCAGGCGATACACTTGCGCCTTTCCAGGATAAACCTGAGCCGAATAAAAATTAAACTAATGGACACCTTAGAAAGTTTACGAAGAAAAATTGACGGAGCGAAGGATCTCAAGTCTGTTGTTAAAACAATGAAAGCGGTGGCGGCTTCAAATATCGGACAGTATGAGAAAGCTGTTAGTTCATTGGGAGATTATTTTCTCACGGTGAGATTGGGCATCATTGCTTATTTCAAAGCAGAGAAAATACATGCCATAAATGAAAAAAAGGAAACAATAGGAAACAATGAAAAATTAATTGTTGCTATTGTTTTTGGATCGGATCAGGGTCTTGTTGCACAGTTTAATGATTCACTCACCTGTTTTGTTGCACAATCGCTTCATGATTTGCCGGGTAAAAAAGAAATATGGGCTGTAGGTGAAAGGGTTCAATTGTTATTATCAGATGCTGGCTTTAATACTACAAAATTGTTTAAGGTTCCCGGTTCTGTGAATGCGATCACTCCTCTTGTCGGTCAAATTTTAATTAAAAGTGAAGAGAGCCATGAAAAAGAGAATGCGAAGGAGTTTTATATTTTTCATAATCAACCAAAAGTAGGTACAGGCTATGTGCCGGTGATGCAAAGATTGTTACCATTGGATGAAAAATGGAAACAGAGTTTGGAAAAACTTCAATGGCCGACAAAAAAAACACCGGAAGTTGCAGGAGATATTCAACAAACTGTATCGGCGCTCATCCGTGAATATCTTTTTGTCTCATTGTTCAAAGCATGCGCCGAATCATTAGCCAGTGAAAATGCAAGCCGGTTGGAAGCTATGCAACGGGCAGAAAAAAACATAGGCGATTTGCTGGATGATCTTAGCCACAGTTTTCATCGCTTGCGGCAAAGTTCAATTGATGAAGAATTGTTTGATGTAGTGTCAGGATTTGAAGCACTGAAAAAGGAAAGCTGAAAGTAAAACTGTAGTACTTGAGCCAACCTTTTTCTTATAATAATTAAATTTTAAAAAATAATCTCATGAAATGAGCCATAACAAATGTTGATACTGAGAATGTTTATTGGCGAATTCCATGTGACCAAAAATAAATAAAGATAAACACATGAAAAAAACAATGAAAGCCCTGGTGTATGGCGGCCCCGGCAAAATTGAATTGAAAGAAATTTCAACTCCGGAAATTGAAAAGTCAACAGACGCATTGGTTAGAATAACCAGGACGACGATTTGCGGAACAGATCTGGGAATTTTACATGGCAAGACCCCTTCCTGTAAACCGGGTACCACACTGGGTCATGAAGGAGTAGGGATCATTGAATCGGTTGGGGAATCCGTACGGAATTTCAAAAAAGGAGATCATGTAATTATTTCCTGTATCACTTCCGATGGTACCTGCGAATACTGTAAAAAACAAATGTATTCCCATTGCGAAGACGGCGGTTGGATTTTAGGACATCTTATTAATGGCACACAGGCCGAATATGTGCGGATACCCCATGCCGATAATAGCCTGCATCATATTCCTGCAGGTTCCGACGAAGAAGCATTGGTGATGCTAAGTGATATATTGCCAACAGGCCACGAAATTGGCGTACTGTACGGACAGGTAAAACCGGGAGATACTATCGCTATTGTTGGTGCCGGCCCTGTGGGAATGGCGGCGCTGCTTACAGCCCAATTCTATTCTCCTGCTAAAATATACATGATTGATCTTGATGATAACCGGCTGGAATTAGCGAAGAATTTTGGCGCTACTGATACTATCAATTCAAAAACAGACGATGTTGTAAAAAAGATCATGTCAGAAACAAAAGACGGTGTGGATGTGGCAATTGAAGCTGTTGGTATTCCAGCCACATTTGATATCTGCCAGCAAATCATTCGCCCCGGCGGGCATATTGCCAATGTTGGCGTACACGGTAAAAGTGTAGATCTGCAGATTCAAAATCTTTGGATCCAGAACATAACCTTGACTACCGGATTAGTCAATACCAATACCATTCCTATGCTGTTGAAAACTGTTACAGCCGGAAAGATCATGCCTTCAAGATTGATAAGTCATCATTTTAAACTGAATGAAATAATGAAGGCATACGAAGTATTTGGTAATGCTGCTAAAGAAAAAGCTATGAAAATAATTTTAACCAACGAATGAGGCAAGATGATGGAAAAGTAAACTTCTGCGATCAGTTGATTGGTTTGTACATGCATAAAAGAAATAGGGTAATGAAAAATATACTCATCATCAATGGCCATCCAGACAAAGAAAGCTTTTGTTTTGCTTTAGCAGAAAGATATAAAAAAGGTGCGGAAAAATCAGGTGCAACTTGTAAAGTCATTACCTTAATTGATTTAAAGTTCAATCCAACTTTAACCTATGGATACAGAAAAATATCAGAACTGGAACCTGATTTAATTGAGGCACAAAAAAATATATTGACGGCAGACCATCTTGTAATTGTATATCCTAATTGGTGGAGTACTTACCCTGCCTTACTTAAAGGATTTTTTGACAGAACATTCCTTCCAGATTTTGCATTTAAGTACCACATAAAAGGTCCCTTTTGGGATAAATTACTAAAAGGTAAAACCGCACGAATAATTGTAACTATGGATACACCTAAGTGGTACTATTGGTTTATTAATAAAAATGCGGGACATAATTCCATGAAAATTGGCATTTTAGAATTTTGCGGGATAAAGCCTGTTAAGATTACCTCATTTGCACCTGTAAAATCATCAGACGATAAAAAGAGAAAACAATGGCTGGATGAAGTCGAAATATTGGGAAAAGAACAAAAATAAAATAAAGCAATATAAAATTCAGTAAAACAAACAATGAAACCACCATTCACCTTGGAGAAGTTCTTAGAAGTTTTTAAAAACTACAACGAGGCGGTTTTTCCAATGCAGATTGTTTTTTACTTAATAAGTGCTGTTGCTGTTTATCTTGTAATAAAACTCAATGGAAAATCTGATAAAATTATCAGTAGCATACTTGCTTTTTTATGGTTGTGGATGGGAATTGTTTACCATATCATTTTTTTCACTGCAATAAATATAGCTGCCTATTTATTTGGCGGGTTATTTATTATTCAGGGTATTTTATTTTTAGTTTTTGGTGTTTTTCAGCATAAATTTTCTTTCAACTTTAAAAAAAATAAGTATGGTATTACAGGAATTAGTTTGATTTTATTTGCATTGGTTATTTATCCGGTTGCAGGATATTCCTTCGGTCATATTTATCCTTCTTCTCCAACCTTTGGGTTGCCTTGCCCAACTACCATCTTCACTTTTGGTTTATTATTAATGAATATCAAAAAGGGCCCTCTTCCAATTCTTATCGTTCCATTCGTTTGGTCCCTTATTGGTTTTACAGCCGCATTTCAATTTGGTATGGTTGAAGATACTACTTTGATAGCGGCAAGTTTAATATCAGCCTGTTTACTGATTTGTCGAAACAAAATATTGTCTGCAAAAGAAGAATACTAAAACTATAATTTGAAATTTAATACACATGAAGTTTATGACCATTCAAGCAAGCCTTACCCTCGTCAAAATCATTCATACCATCATTTGGCTATTTTTCAATGTAGTACTATTCTATATGGCTTATGCAGTAATCCTAAATAAAATTGATAAATATGTTTGGATTGGGATTGCACTTATTTTAGGAGAGGGAATAGTACTACTGGTTTTTAATAAAATGTGCCCGCTTACTGTAATGGCCCGTAAATATTCAGATTCAAACAAAGATAACTTTGATATTTTTTTACCAAACTGGTTAGCAAAATACAATAAACTAATTTATACAACTTTTTTTGTCATCATACTATTTGGTATCATTTATAGAGTTTTAAATGCATCAGTATGAAATTTAAAACGTTTAAAAACTATATTTTCAATTGTTTCTTATTAACTATTCCTGTTTTATTGTGGGATTATGTTTTTACGGATAGACTGCCTAAGGCTTTTCAACCTGAAATATTCTGGAAGGATATTCCATCTTTTATAGCCTATGGAGAAAATAGTTCAAGGATATTAATGTTTGTTTTCATTTCCTTAATGCCACTAAAAATTATAACCAACAAGCAAAAGAACGGTTTGCTATTGTATGTTGCAGGGGTCTTATTGTATTTTGCCGCGTGGATTATTTTAATGTATTTTCCAAATAATGCATGGAGCAATAGTGTATTGGGTTTGCTGGCTCCTGCATACACACCTTTGTTTTGGTTAATTGGTATCGGCTTTATTGGAAATTCATTGTTTTTTAATATCCCATACAGAAGGTGGCTGTATTTTTTAGGCGTGATTATATTTCTAATTTTTCATAACTGGCATACGTACTTAATTTATTTTAGAACACATTGAAAGTTTGAATAAATAAAATTAAAAATGGCAAGAAGTATTCATTTGTTTCTATTAGCTTTCCTTGGACTTAGTGCCATCGGCGGTGGTGCTGCTTTAATTATTTCCCCATCGGGAAAACTGCTTGGTGGTTTGCCATTGTCCGTATTAAAAAATTCTCCTTTCGATGATTTTTTAATTCCGGGAATTATCTTATTTGTCATTTTAGGTCTTTTCCCGGTATTGTTGATTTTTGCATTGCTTAAGAAAGCGGATTCACCATTTGCAGAGCATTTTAATTTGTTTAAAGATATGCACTGGTCTTGGTCGTTCAGTATTTATGTGGCTTTTGCACTCATCATCTGGATTCAGGTTGAAACAATTTATGTGCAGGGAGTAGGTTGGCTGCAAACATTTTATATGTTGTTTTCTATTCCCTTAATTTTTGTCGCACTACTGCCACAGGTTAGAACTCAATATAGAAAAGAAATTGTAGAAACATGATCGTTACATTATCCATAATCGGGTTGTTGGTCATCATACTTATGATTGGCAAAATAAAGTTAGCAATTCAATTTAATAAAGAAGTAAAGGAGTTGTTTTCGCTTTCAAAAAACATTTCAGAAAATAAATTCAGTTACCAGCAACTTGCTCATTTACCCGAACCCGTGCAACGTTATTTTAGGTACAGCTTAAAAGCAGGTCAATCCTATATTAGTTATGCAAGAATTACACACGATGGCCAATTTAAAACAGGGTTGAATAAAAACTGGATAAACATAAAAGGAGAACAATATGCAACAACAGAGAAGCCGGGCTTTATCTGGAAAGGGACCACCGCCATGTTTACTGCCCGTGATATGTATATAGCAGATAAGGGAAGGCTTGGTGTTTTGCTTTTTTCGTTATTTAAAGTTGCAGTTGCAAAAGGCGAACAGTATAACCAGGGCGAACTACTGAGGTGGTTAGGCGAAAGTATTTTATACCCGACAAATTTACTGCCTGGTGAAAGATTGCAATGGCATTCTATTGATTCGCATTCAGCCAGGTTGACGTTTGACTACAACGGGCTTTCATTGTTCTTCATCATCAGCTTTAATGAAATAGGTGAGATAATCCAGATGGAAACTAAAAGGTATATGGATAAAACAACATTAGCAACCTGGGTTATCAAGTGTGCTGGCTATAAAGAGATAAATAACGTAAAGATACCCTCAACCTTTGAAGTATTATGGCGTTTAAAAAAAGGCGATTTCAGTTATGCAAAATTCAGCATAAAAAAGATTGAGTACAATAAAGCGGAGAGGTTTTAGAGGAAAATAAATAATTAAATGAATAAACAAGAATTAATAGATACTGTTACTGCATTGTTCGCCGGCTGCAAAGGCTTGCTGGCAATGGATGAAAGCAATAGCACCTGCAACAAACGTTTTGCCGCATTAGGTATTCCGCAAACAACAGAAGCCAGGCGAAGTTTTAGAGAATGGATTATTACCACACCGGGTCTTAATGAAAGTATAAGTGGCGCCATCCTGTTTGACGAAACCATTCGCCAGCAAACCGAAGAGGGTGTTCCATTTATAAAGCTGTTAGAGAAAGCAGGAATAATACCCGGAATAAAAGTTGACATGGGTGCAAAACCGATGGCTGGATTTCCTAATGAAAAAATTACCGAAGGATTGGATGGACTTCGCTACCGTCTTGAAGAATATGGAAAGATGGGTGCCCGCTTTGCAAAATGGCGTGCAGTGATTACTATAAGTGATGGCATTCCTTCAGACGCATGTATTGATGCGAATGTTCATGCGCTTGCACGTTATGCTGCCTTATGCCAGGAAGCAGGAATAGTGCCGGTTGTAGAACCCGAAGTGGTAATGGACGGTAATCATACTTTAGAGCAAACTTTTGAAGTGACCGAAAAGGTATTAAGAGCGTTGTTTAACCAACTCTATCTTCAAAAAATATTATTGGAAGGCATACTACTGAAACCTAACATGATAATGGCAGGAAAGGACGCTGCATCAAAAAAAAGCGTTGCCGAAGTAGCAGAAGCAACTGTAAATTGCTTACTACGATCTGTGCCTGCATCGGTTCCGGGCATTGCATTTTTATCGGGTGGACAATCACCGCAAGATGCATCGGAGCATTTGAATGCAATGAATAAAAAATTCAAATCAAAACTTCCCTGGGTGCTTACCTTTTCTTTTTCCCGTGCACTGGAACATCCCGCCATAGACATCTGGAAAGGGCAGGAAGAAAACGTAGCAAAAGCACAACAGTCATTATACCACCGGGCGAAATTAAATGCTGCTGCAAGGCTTGGAGAATATGATATTTCGATGGAAAAAAATTTGAAACCCCAAAGAGAAACATAGTAAAATGAAAGAAAGAATTTTATTAATCCCCGATAATTAACAAGTAGATGAATAATTTAAATCCTGTAATTTTTTTAATTCCGCTTTTAGCTTTGCTTTTGGCAGGTATATTATATTACTCCTTATTAAAAAAAGCAACTGATAAAAAAGCTTTCAATAAACTTGTTTTAATCATAACTATAATTTCATTCCTGCTAAATTTTGCCTGGGAATTAATACAGGTTCCTCTTTATGTACCATCATTTTATAGTATAGCGCATGTTGCGTTTTGTACTTTAGCCTCCGTTGCCGATGCGATTATGGTTCTGCTCCTCTACTTTGGTTTTGCTCTTATATTTAGAAATCTGCTTTGGACAGAACATTTAAAATGGAGGTGTATTGTCATTGTGATTTTGACAGGTGGAACAGGCGCAGTGTTAGCAGAAATCCGGCATCTATCCTTAGGGACGTGGGCTTATTCCGATTCAATGCCCATCATTCCTGTCATTAATGTTGGTATTTCTCCGGTATTGCAATTTATGATCCTGCCTTTGTTAATCTATCTTTTAAGTTTTTATTGCTTAAAAATTATGAGAAAAAATCACTTATCCCGATGATTATAAATGGAAAAATAATAAAACTATAGGTTTATGAAAACAAGTAATATCAATGTACACGACATGCTATCAGTTTGGAGTGTAGAAGAAGTGGAAAAACACATTAGCGAAGTGCCGGGTGTAGAAAGTGTTACACTGAATTACGCTACTGAAACCGCCACAGTTCGTTACGACGAAACCCGACTTGATGCCGGCGATATAAAATCCACTGTGCGGCAAAGAAGTTATGAGTCTTTCAAGCCGGAAGAAAAGGACAAACCTGAAACCATACCTCCCGCCAAGGCAGAGAACTCTGATGAGACTTCTCCGGCCAACACGACAGTCAAATCAGGAGAAGAAAATGATGAAGCAAAGTCATCGGAAGTAAAACAACCAGATGAAAAGGACAAACCTGTAACCATACTTCCCACCAAGGCTGAGAACCCTGTTGAGACTTCTCCGGACAGTACGACAGTCAAACCAGAAGAACAAAAAGATGAATCCAAGTCATCGGAAGTAAAACAGCCGGAAGAAAAGGACAAACCTGAAACCAAGAAGGAGGAAGATAGTACCGATGTTGACCACAGTAAAATGGACCATTCAAAGATGGACCACTCGAAAATGGAAGACCCAAAATCGGGCGACCATGGTAAGATGGACCACAGTAAAATGGATCATTCAAAGATGGACCACTCGAAAATGGAAGACCCAAAATCGGAAGACCATAGTAAGATGAACCACAGTAAAATGGATCATTCAAAAATGGATCATAGCAAAATGCAGCATGACCATGGAAGCATACCAATGGGAATGGCAGGCCACGACCATCATAAAATGATGATAGAAGATTTTAAAAAGCGGTTTTGGGTAAGCTTAATAATTACCATTCCCATTCTCGTTTTTTCACCCATGATTCAAATGTTTTTTAATTATGAATGGCTTCTCCCCGGCAATGCCTATATTCTTTTTGGGCTATCATCTATTATCTATTTCTGGGGTGGCTGGCCTTTCCTGAAAGGATTTATTACAGAATTAAAGCAAAAGGGACCGGGTATGATGACCCTAATAGCAATGGCAATTTCAGTCGCTTATTTTTATAGCACGGCCACTGTTTTTGGTTTGAAAGGCGTTGACTTTTTCTGGGAATTAGCTACCCTTATTGTCATCATGCTATTAGGCCATTGGCTGGAAATGAAATCTGTACTAGGGGCATCAAAAGCATTGCAGTTATTAGTAAGTATGATGCCTGCTGAAGCACACCGTGTAAAGAAGGATGGACAAATAGAAGATGTAAAGCTGGAAGTTTTAGAGAAAGATGATATTATAATGATCAAGCCCGGTGAAAAAGTTCCTGCAGATGGAATAATTAATGAAGGCAACAGTTACTTAAATGAATCCATGCTTACAGGTGAGTCAAAGCCTGTAAAAAAAGAAAAAGGTAACAAAGTAATAGGAGGATCCATAAATGGAAACGGTTCACTAAAAATGACAGTGGAGCATACAGGAAAAGACAGTTATTTAAATAAAGTCATTAAGCTGGTAGAAGAAGCACAGAAAGCAAAATCAAAAATGCAGAACTTCAGCGACAGGGCCGCAAAATGGCTTACCTATATTGCATTGTCGGTCGGTTTTGGAACACTGGCTGTTTGGTTGATTGCAGGTTATCCATTTGTATTTGCATTGGAGCGTATGGTAACAGTAATGGTTATCGCATGTCCTCATGCCCTGGGCCTTGCAATTCCTTTGGTAGTGGCAATTTCAACAGCGGTGTCGGCACAAAATGGTTTGCTTATTCGCAACAGAACCGCATTTGAAGAATCCCGTAAAATAACTACGCTATTGTTTGATAAGACCGGAACGCTTACAACCGGCATCTTTGGTGTTACCCGTTTTGAAACCAATATTACTGAAATACCAAAAGAGGAGGTGTTACGGTTAGCAAGTGCTTTGGAACAAACATCAGAACACCCCATAGCTGTCGGCATTATTAATAAAGTAAAGGAACTTAAAGTAACCATACCAAAAGCTGAAAAATTCAATGCCATTACCGGTAAGGGAGTGGAAGCGATGGTGGAAGGGAAATCAATAAAAGTAGTAAGCCCCGGTTATCTGAAAGATAAAAACCTGGCGGTACCCGAAGGTGCTTTTTCAAGCGAGGCAGAAACCGTTGTTTTTATTTTGGTGGATGATATAGTTGCCGGCTATATTGCTTTAGCAGATGCCATACGACCTGAAAGTGCAGAAGCCATTAAAGTATTTAAAAAGAATGGCATTAAAGTTTTGATGGCAACAGGTGATAACGAAATAGTGGCAAAAGCTGTGTCTGAAGAACT
>JBGTNK010000037.1:0-8979 GCA_041743125.1 Chitinophagaceae bacterium | reverse complement strand
GGAGGCAATGATTCAATAAAACCAACCATTTCCATATAACATTCAATAGAGCGATAGGCAAGCATAAAATCTAAACAAATACTTACCGGCCAGTCATTCTTATCGCCGGATTTCTGTTCAATTTGTTTTACAAGTAATGCTTTCTCAGCTTTGGTTGATGAGGATTGAATAGCCTGCTCCAGTTCATCCCGCAACGCTTCGCTGAACTCGGTCTGTGCTCTGAGCAGTTCTACTTTTTCATGAGAGAGATTGTGGGAAAAACTAATACCGTCCAGCAATTGATATACGGGACTATCCGTTTCTTTTTTGATTTTTATTCCCTCAATATAATTGACCAAGGTGTTTATTTTTTCCTCTTTATCTTTTATCGTGCCGTCGGCATAGGTATAGGGAAAACACCGGATATCCAACAGGTCAAATGGTATTTTGGTTTCTGACTCAAAAATGGTAAAGGTTGTAAATGGCTTTGCTGTGTATCGTACACCCAGTTCGTAAAATACATTGGCATTCGCCGTTGTCAGATCTGCTATGGCATAGTCGCAAAGGATCAACCGCTCATACATAGGTTTATGAATGATACCGCCAATCATTTCTTCATCGGCCCTTACGGGGGACAGGCCGCAATTTTCGATCACCTTCCGGATAAATTCATTGTATATATAATCAAAGTCTACCAGGTTGCCTTTGGAATCAGGTTTTTTTCCGAAAGGCATTATAATAAAACAGAGCGGTTTCATGCAGTCGTTTAAATTTTAAAGACCAGCGGAAAATGCGATTCTTTCACTGATGAAGCTGCTACATTACTATCGATAAACGCTCCATCTGAAGCGGCTCTTTCGCCAATAGCGTACAGCTCTTCTCTACTATCAGCATTGCTCATTTCTACCAGGTCCTCTACCTGCTTTGGAGCAAAGTCTTTGTTCATTAGTTTTTTTAAAGTAGCGGCATCCAACCATAGATTATACCGGAGATACGTAAGCAATCCTTTTCTTTCAGGATCGTTGGTTATGAGATCATCAGCCAGGTCACCCATCTCTCCGTCAATGCTCCACCGCGTATCGCAGCTCGATAACCACTGCATAATGGCCTGGTTATGCCAGCTTGCATCCTGCATCAGCATATCAGGAATTTCTTTTGCCCAGTTCAACAGATTGTTTTTTGAAACTTTTGCGGGAATTTTTTCCCATTTGCTCATACCTGTTCCTACAGAGACCAGTAGCAAGTGATCTGCACCCAGCTTCCACCTGAACGGGAAGCCTTTCAGCGTTGCTACCATCAGCAATTGTAAAGAAGGATTATTGGCCATACTAACGCCCCCATCTACAAAGGCTGCGGTCTTCAAACCTCCCCCCACATCAATAACCTGCGGTATGAAATAAGTAGGAGCCGCAGCACTGGCCCTTACAGCCTTCCACAACAATATATCTTTATTCATACCGTCGGGGCTATTATAATATTTACCACCCGGGTGATTGATAAGTGGCCAGACGCTGTTAGTATCTGCTCTTTTTGCAACTATACATAAACCAGTTTTTATCTTTTCGCTTCCTAACGAAATATCACCAAAAGCTTTTTTTAATTCTTCTTCTAACGGAACGGCATCATAGCTACCTTTTAACCAGTCGCCGGTTTCAAAAATATTCCACCATTTGTATTTCCTGGCAAAGATCTTTCCTCCCAGTTTCATATACATTTCGGTTATCTCATCAACCTTCATTCCTATAGCCAGGCAGGACGCTATAATAGATCCGGTGCTGGTACCTCCAATGAGGTCAAAATAATCGCAGAGCCTGAATGCCGGGTCATTGCCATGTTGTTTGCGTAATATGTCTTCTATCTTTTGAAGATATCCCAGGCTCAGGGCACCTCTTATCCCTCCGCCATCCAGCGAGAGGATGCGCTTGGGGCTGCTAGAGTCATGATGTTGTTTAAGGCTGATCATAAATTATGGTTTGAATGTGTATGTATCTTTTTTTATCCGGATGAAACTGCCAACCTATAAAAACCAGAAATCTATCTGGTAAATCCTTACCTGGTTCCACATGTTAAAAAAAAATCCCTTATCCGATACCCAAACAAACAGGGGCTTTAATAAAATTCATAATGCAGTGCCGAAAAACGTTTCCCGCTAGTTGGATCAACTGGTCAGGAAGCCCTTGAAGAAAATAAACTTGCGCAAACTCATTACCCGGAGAATTACCATTGACTTAATATTGAATTGGATGATAGAAATTAATCCCTCCCCCATATTTGGCGCTCATGGCCGACATCCGGTCTTCCCAGCTACCTGCTTCATTTCCCGATCCGGCAGGCGAAGGATCTTGTGCAGCATTTCCTGTAAATCCTTGTGCCACCTGTTGTAATCCTCCTAAATTTCCCACGCCGGAGCCTATAGCAGCAACGCCAATAACAACAGCTGCAACCTGCCCCCAATTGATCTCTGTTTTTTTAACTCCTATTAAGGTTCTCATTTCATTTAGCACAGCATCCAATTTTATTTTTGTCTGTTTGTTCAGGATGAGGGAAACATAACGTTCTACGATATTCATAGAAACAAAATCCAGTGAAAAATTATCCTTTGCTACCAGGTCTGCTTCTATCAGCAATTTAACCGTATGGCTGATCAGGTAGGCATCATCAATAAAACCCTCCAGGTTTTTTTTTCTCATTTCCAGTCCATGATCCTGGGATTCGAGATATCTTGTGAGAGTAACTATTGTTTCTTTTACAGCAACATATTCTGATAGCTTCGCTTCATTTAATAATTCTTTTAACAATTGCGGGCATTTGGTCACATAATTAAGGTAACCTGTAATGATGCTGTCAACGGTTTTTTCTCCCATTAAAAAACCACCATATTTCTTTATGGTTGCACTAAGATCCTGGTAGGCGCTTTCTTTTTTTTGTGCGATGGCTTCGTCCAGCCGCCGTATCGTATTTTCGGCCGCTTCTATGTTTAAGGATCTTACCGGGGCGCCTCCTTTTTGTAACCGATGAATATCATTATCTATAAACTCATTTAACTTCTTCATTAATTCCGGTTGAAAAGATTCATTTTCTTTACACCATATTTTCCATTCATTGAGTTTCTCCATCGGTATATTTCCATGTTCCAGTTCTTTCATAATGCTTTGAAGGGTTTCCAATTTATTTTGTGCCTGGGGCATCATTTTATTTCTAATCCATTCATTTTTTTTATCCAGCTCCTCCAGCCTGGCCGCCCATTGCTCTTTATAGCCATCATCATTTTTGTTTCCTTTTAACCTATAAGTATTGGTATAATTTAAATAACCGCCCAGGTCTACCACATTATCAAAAGCTTCTTTAAACCAGGCGGCGTCTTTGTATGTATCACCTGCCATCAGCATCAGTAATCCCCGTTGTAATAGCAATAGCCCCGTTTCCACATCATCGAAGGGGATGCCCAACAGTCCTTTTAATTCTTTATGGTGGGCAAGAGGTGTTGAATCTTTTAATAGGGGAATGATCCTTTTATTCAATTTCCTGGCTGTTTGAATTTCTGCATCTACTCCTTCAGAAGCAAAGGAGTGTATAGACCAAATGAGGACAACTACATCGCATTTTTTGACGTAAATGTCAATGACTCCCTGTATGTCATCGCCGGGAACCAATTGAAGGATATCATACCAAACCTCATGGCCATCTTTCTGTAAACAATCATTAACCTGGCTGGCCAGAGATTTATCATTCCAGGAGTGGCTGATAAATATTTTCATAACTATCGGTTTGAGCGTTATAAAAAAATTAAGGTTACGAAGAAGAAAAAAGAACTTTTATATATATAAATGCTGGTTATTCCCGGTGAGTGCCTGCCAAGCCTTACTGAAAGTTAGGAATTTTTATAGTTGCGGGATTATTGACTGCGGTTGATATAGAGAATATTTTATTGTATTAAATTTGTGAAGCGAAGTCTTAGCCAGACCCAGGAACAGTTGGATTATCTGTAAGCCATCTTTACACGAACCTCACTTGTACCCTCTTCGTGGTATTGCAGGTAGGTGTTTATACAATACATTCATTAATCAATCCTGCCCTATACAGCCTGAGGAGACAGTGTTTTGCTTTCCAAGTGTTACATTCTAAAAGTTATTTTTCAAAATAAACCTAGATCACTATGGCTGATATATTTATTAGCTATTCGGGTGAGGATAAAACCAATGTAAAAGTAATTGCCGGTATCCTGGAGCAGAACGGTTGGTCCGTTTGGTGGGACAGGCAAATACCCATAGGTAAACAATATGACACGGTTATTGAAGAAGAATTAGCCAAAGCCTGGTGCGTTATTGTAATATGGACCCAACGGTCTGTAACTTCTGAATGGGTGAAAAATGAAGCCAGCGAAGCAGCGCAATCAGGAAAGCTGGTACCTGTTTTATTGGATAACGTGGCTCTGCCCCTGGCTTTTAAACGTACAGAAACCGCCATGCTTACCGGGTGGAATGGGGAACCGGATCACCCGGAACTTTCGTTACTCTTCGATGCTATTTCACAAACAATTGAAAAGAACAAGGCTACCCGGGAAGCCGGAGGAGGCCTGCCGGCAGAAGAGGAGAAAGAAAAGAAAAAAGAAATAACCCGGAAGGTTAAAGACATTTTTTCCAACCAATCTTCTCCATCGGTTTATATGGGGATTGCTATTATAGGATTTTTGGTCTCCATTACGGCGGTATATTATTATCTACAATTTATAAAGGGAAATGTAAGCAGCCAGGTTGATCAGCGGGTCTTTTACCTGGTTCTTATTTTATTTGGAATAGCTGCAAGTGCTGTGGTATTTGGTTTAATGAATTCATATGCTGTAATAAAAGGCGAAAAATATAAAACTTCATTCAGACTAGCGGGTCCGGTTGCTGGCGTTGTGTTAACAGTACTGGGAGGGTTTTATCTTCCGCAGGGATCGGGAGAAAAAATAGTTACTATTCGTGTTTTTGATCATAAAAAAAATCCGATAGCCGGAGGGGATGTAAAAATATACCTGCAAGATTATATCCGGACGCAATCAATAGACAAAATGGGGCAGGCGCAATTTGCAGGTATTCCTGGAAATGGTTTCAAGGACAAGATCAAAATAGAAGTGTCGAGCCCGGGTTATATCATGCGGCAATTTGATACTACACTGAACCGATCGGGCACACTGGAACTTACCCTTCCTTTAACGACTGTTGTTCTTATCAGCGGTTCTGTAAAAACAGCAGCTGAAATGCCCATTCGGGAAGTAGAGATTAATGTAGATGGTACCCGGTATTTCACCAGATCCATAACCGATGGCAGTTATAATCTGCGGCTAGAAGAATATACGCTGGGCGATGAGATTACCATGACGACTTCTCATGAAGGTTACGAGGACAAAACCATGTCTTTAAAAATTGACGCACCCAATATGAAAAACATCAACTTTTTTTTACAACCTGTTAACCATTAATAAATCCTTCAAATGAAAAAGTTTATTTCTTACACAGCATTCCTCTTATTGTTGTATGATGTATTATACAGTCAGCCTTTATTTATTAAAGGACGGGTACGGTGCTTAAATCAAAGCGTTAACTCCAGTAAGGGGGCAGAGAACATTATTGTTGTACCTACTTTTATGCCTTCCAAATCAAGCCTGACCGCTTCAGCACCTCCCGGTTATTTTGAGGTAAATACTGGTATGACCTTGCAACAACTACAGGATAAGCAGGTAAATATTTACATTATTTCAAAATGCCTTAATTGTAAAGAGACAGTTAAGCGGATTTTTGTTTCTGAAGACCAGGACCGCCAAAACCGGGATGGAAAAGTTTCTTACGTTACCGTGAAAGATTGGAAAGTTGGAAAAAATTGTAATGAAATAGAACTACCACCGGCTAAAGCGGATAGTTTGTTGAATGCAGTTATGAAACAACCCGGACAAAGTTTTAAAGAGATTACCAGTGCCACTGCCTTAGTTGGGTCACCGGCTCTTTTGAATTTGTTAACAACGCTTACATCTGTCCTGGTACCTGTGCCCCCGGCTACCGGAATTTTTATCGCAACGGAATTATTTGATGGCAAGATCAATTATGGAAATTTTTTGTTTGCTTCAGCTTTGACGAATACGGTCAATACTGGATTTAATTTTTCACCTGGCCGTGATATGTCCGAAGCCGTATTCTGGAATCCATCTTCCATGGCAAACAGCAAAACACCTAATAACATCAGCCTCCTTACCAATGTTAAGAATAACGGTAAGTTGTCCGGTTATTTTAAAGTGAACGATAAACTTTCATTAGGTGCCGGTTTTATTTTTACCCGGCAGGAAGAATTTCGTGATTCTTATTTTATGCGTGACCCGGAAGATGGTTTTGAAACACCCAAACTCATTGATTCCCTAATCATGAAATTAAAGGAATATGGAGCTATGGTTAGTTCAGCCTATAGAATAAACAACAGGTTAAGCCTGGGTCTCACATTAAAGTCTGTCTGGCAGGATTTTAATGCCCCCAACCTGGTGGATATCCAGCAGGATAATAACGGTGTGATCACAAATACTTTTACAGACAGGGATGTAAACAAACAAGAATTTGATGTGGACTTTTCTGTTTCTTACCGCGTCTCCAATTCTTTCCAAATAGGATTGACCGCCATGAACCTGGCGGGAACGGAATTATATGCTGATGCTTTTACACCTGTTCAAAAAAATATTCCATTTCAAAATCAACGTTCCTTTGGGTTAGGGTTTACTTACAAATGGCAACGTTTCAATTTTGGTACTGATATCTTATTTACGCAGGATGATTTTTATGATGCCTCTGTTGGTATTAATTATGTTCCTTTTAACGAAGCCTTACTTTCCGCAGGGGTTGCTCTACGGCAATTGAGTTATTCCGCAGCATTCAGGATAAAACATTTCAGGATTGCCTATGTAAATGATAATGACTTTTTGGTAAATGAAAGAAGGAAGGGCAGATCAGGAATATTAAACGGCAAGATCTACGGTGGATTTTCTTTTAATTTTTAAGCTGCAGAGCATAATAGAAAAAGGGTATAGAGATAACAGCAGGATACAGTGGAACTAAGAGTTTAAATTGATTAAATAAACTTAAAGGTTATTTGGATTGATCAGTTTATAAATAACTTCATCCTCCAATTCGCCTGCATACTCAAAGCCGGTTTTTTTCAGAAGGCTTATTGACTTCATATTTGCCGGGTGGAGTACGGCTTCCAATAAAAAGAGGTTCATTTTATCAAACCCATAATTAATAACCGAAGTGATGGCTTCATGCATGATCCCTTTGCCCTGGTGCCCGGGATGCAAGACATATCCGATCTCGGCCTTATTTTCTTCAGGAGAAATATTCCAAATACAAATAGTTCCGATCAGTTTGTCATCTGTTTTTAATGTGATACCCCAGTAGGTGCAATCATTGTTCAAATAACCCGAAATGATTTTTTGGATAAAGGCCCTGGCATCTTCAATGTTTTTTGCTATGGGTGCTACCAGGTATTCGTTAACCTGAGGATCCGATCGGAGAAATAATATTTCCTGTTCGTCCTGACTTTTTAAAGGCCGCAGGACAAGACGATCTGTTTTAAGTATGGTGAGTTTTTCTGTGATAATTCTTATTTTACTAATATAATTTCATCAGCACTTCCTTTATGGTATCATAATTAGTCCATGGAATAAAATGATTGGCGCCGGGTATCAATATGGTTTCTACTGAAGACGCATTCACCATTTGTTTAATAGCGTATTCAGCATTACCCACCGGAACAAAGCTGTCTTTCATTCCATGTATAATAAAAACCTTTGTTTTTACATTAACAAACTCATGTTGCAAATGCGTTATGTCGTTTTTGAAGAAGATTAATTCTTTGTTACTGGGCCTGAAGGCTCCCGGCAATAAATACTGCATTAAATTTCCGCTCAGCATATATCTCCACCATTCTTTTTTTTCTTCAGCCGGATCAACTGATGCCGATAATAAAACCAGCCCATTCACCGAGCCCGGGTTGTCATTATTCATTTGTATGATCAATGGACCTCCAAGCGAATGCCCCACCAGGAATACGGATTTTCCATTATTCCATTCAGAAAAAAGTGGGCTGATCAATTGAGATTGTTTTTGTAAATGTTCCGATCTTCCAAAATCACTGTTTCCAAAACCTGGCCTGTCTACGGAGATCATCCGGTATTTAGAAAGCAATTCTTTATCCTTCATGTATTGCGAAAAGGCGCTCCAACTGCCGGGAGAACCATGTACAAAAACAATTGTTGGTAAGCTGTCGCTACCGGACCGGGCATAATGGATGTGATGGTCCCCAACTTTTACCGTTTCTGTATAAAGTAAAACACCTTCTTTGTCAAACTCCTTTTTGGCTTCGCTGTCACTTATTCTGAATTTCATACAGCCCTGGGCCATCAATAACCAGACAAGGACAAAGATGGTGGTTCCCCATCCTAATCTTTTTACGTATTTATTCTTCATCCACAATTTTTTATTCAGGACTTTTTGTTTGGCTAAATTACTTTATTTGGAAAAAGAATCAGGTCTGAATTGTGACAAGGAGAACATTCGCAGTAGCAGAATATCACGATAATGCTTTCCGATATATTTCAGGAAATGAAATTATTCGGATAGCTATTAGCCGGTTGATTGAGGGAGCACATTATTTAATTATACTGAAACTTCAAAAGATTTTTCTATCACTTCGCCGGTTTCGGTATTCATAACGAGTATACCTTCCTGCTCTCCCTTTATTTGACCAGTCAATATCCCGTCTTTATTCCAGATTGATGATTTGCCGGGGCATTCTTCGCCGTCAGCAAGCCCGATACAATTGGACATAAAAACTGTTATCGAATATTTTTTGGCAATGGCTGATAAACTTTCCATTGCTTTCTCTACTCCTTTTTCCGTTTTAGCTACGCTGGCAATATAAATATTGGCGCCATTATTAAACGCCTGTTGTGCATGGTCCGGTATAGAAATTTCGTAG
>JBGTNK010000036.1:0-15080 GCA_041743125.1 Chitinophagaceae bacterium | reverse complement strand
CCTAACGCCTCTGCATCTTCCTGTTTTCCGGAGCGCAAATTAAATTCCACAGCCGGCTTTTTTTCTTTGGTGAGTACAGTCATCATTTTATAAAAATTGTTTTGTGCCCCGAAGTTGATAACAAATTTTACTGTGGTCAATCGATGTCTGAATGGGTCGTTGAATTTGCAGTCTGAAACGGAATATCCCTGTCGGGAATTGCGGATTCCAATTTAAAAAATAGAAGGCGGGAAAAAGTAAAAAGAAAATTTGAAGGCCTGTAAAAAAAAAAACCAGCCTCCTTAATTATGAGAGCTTATTGAAAACATTTATCCGGAATTTTTTATTTTTTTATTCGAAGAATAAAATTTCTGATAGTGAACTACAAAGGATCGATAAATAATTCACCTTGAAAATTACCAATTTGTCTTTTGTACTCTGGAAGACAAAATTATTATACCAGGTGGCTGGATAAATTACTTAAAATGATTTGCAAACAATCTAAAGTTTGTTTTAATAAGTTTTAAAGGAATCCTTATTTGGCCGCTCTCAGTATACCAAGTGATATTTGGTTGGAACCTGTACCGCCATTTAATCCTTTTAAATAAATCGTATAAGCGATCCCTGCTGAAAATTCAATATTACTTAATGTGGCAATTTCTGTATCAGTACCAGCCCGCTTTGCCGTGATGATATGATAACCGGTAGTGGTGCCCAGGAATTGGTTTAGCGGTACCAGGGTTGCATTATCTGCATGCACCCGATCACTTTCTATCTTTACATTATCTATATACAGGTCTGCAGCCCCAGTATTTGGACTGGCATGAAAGAAACGATAATACGGTTTGCCCGGGTTTGATATCACATCAGAAAAATCATCCTTGATCCTTGCTACCTTTGCGGATCCATCTGATGGCTGGTTATAAATAAATAAAGTATAATAGTTTAATGAATCATATTGAGCGGTGGGTACTTCTGCAACAAGGCTATCTGAACCTGCTTTTTTGAATTTTATCGAAAAATTTCCTTTGTCAACTGCATTATAGGCAGTTGTTACGTTCCCGGGGGCAAAAGCAATATTGGATACTTTTGTGTTGTCAAAAAAAACATCGAGGGATGGAGCCGTTGGGGCCAGGTGCATTATTGAAATATAAGTTTGGGCAGGTACGGGCACAGGAGGCTCAGAAGATTTTAAACAACCGCTTAATACAACTATTGTTGCTAAAGCAAGATTCCATCTTATAATATTGATTTTCATTTTTTGTAAAGTCATAATTTTGCCTTTTAAAAATAGGGTACTTCTATAATACTTGTTTAGTGCGCAAATGTAGAAAATAAAATTGCTACTCCTTTTTGATTGGGATCATATTAGCAGTCAGCATGACAAAAGGCAGATTGTTTTCGTTGCATGATGAGAAAGACCTCTTTAAAAAGTGATATCCGGTTCTTATTTTAAGAAGTATTTTGAAATTTTTTTATTTATAACGGCTTTTGAAAATGCCAGGTAGTTGCCCGGCGCAAAAAATAGTGAAGGAAATATAAAAATGTTGAATAAATATTATACTTAAATAATTAATAGCCTTTTTCTTTATCAACTACATTCATCAGCGGCAAGCCAGCTGAATAGCGCCTTACATTTTCCATTAACAGGCCAAACATTCTTTCATTTCGACTATCCGCTATGGTGGAATTATGTGCTGTAATCATCAGGTTGGGACAGGTCCATAGAGGATGATCGGCAGGTAAAGGTTCAGGCGTTACCACATCCAAACCAGCACCTCTTATTTTTTTTGACCGTAAAGCATACATCAGGGCAACTTGATTTACAAGGCCGCCCCTTGACATATTAATAAAATAAGAATCGGGTTTCATTTTACTGAACACTTCTGCATTAAACATTTCTTTTGTATCCTTTGTAAGTGGCGCTGCACTCATCAATACATCCACCCGGGGTACCATTTCCATAAGCCAGGAGGGGTCATGTAATTCGTCAACGAAATCCGGTTTATGCATCGGTTTGGCATCCGTTGCCAGCACGTGCATGTTGAATCCGTAATGAAGTCGCCTGGCTGTTTCGGAACCAATGCCGCCCATACCCACAATACCAATTGTTTTATTATGGAGATCGTTGAGCTTAACATTTTCCGGTGGCCGGCCCATCCATTTTTTCTCCTGAAAGTTGGGTATAGCAAATTGTATGAGGCCTCGTGTCAGGCTGAGCAAAAGAGCTATAGCATTTTCGGCGATCACAGGAGCAAATATTTTTTGCATGTTAGTCAGTACCAGGGGATGTGCTACCATTTCCTTTGGCATATTCTCCACACCGGCATGCATTACCTGTACCCATTTTAATTTTTTTGCCCGCTGAAGACTGGCAGCATCCACATCGCCAATTACTACTTCCGCTTCTTCCCATACTAATGATGTGGCGGCGGGCATAAGCTGCAGGTCAATATTCTTCGAAATAGCACGGATCTTTTCCTGTTCCTTTGTTGGTAAATTATAGGTGCCAATGATGCTGATCTTTCTGTCGGAATCAGGCTCACCAGTCTTTTCTTCCGGCAGAATATTCGCGAAGGCATGGAAGGGAGTTAATCCGGCAACTGTAGTGGCACCAACGGAGACGGTGGAAATAAAATTGCGTCTTGATAATCGGGAGGCAGGCATAATATTAAATTGGGTGAGACCGAATTTACAAAAAAGGATATGGATACCCTGATTTTTTATCTGGGCTTATATTGAATGAAGCCACTCGCTAAGGGGAGTAATCGGATTATTATTACCATTTCAATTTTCTCTTTTGATAATAATAATTTAACCAGTCACGGTTTTAAACTTCTTTCGTTTATTCCAGAAAATATAAGACAATATGCCGGGCACTATCCATATCAGCAGGGTTAACATCATGGGGTCTACGCCTCCCGCTACTGCAATACCTGAATAAATGGCACCAGCCAGATCGAAAAATAATCCGGCATAGGCCCATTCTTTTATTTTATTTAAACCTGGAATTAAAATACCGATTACACCAAGCATTTTGGCCAGGCCAATAAAGGGAATGATATATACCGGGTAACCCAGCATACCATGCATGAATTGTTGCGACTCAGGTGTATTCAACAGGTTAGGAATAGCTGAGAAAGTCATAAGTGCCGCAAATAGAATAGTGAAGATCCAGTAAAGAAGGTTGGTTGTTTTGGAACTCATCGATTTTCATATTTATTATTCAATTTAAGCATTTCATATTAACCGAAATGAAAGACTACTTTTTGCAGCATATTACATTTGTTATTTAAGTTAAAAAAAGAATCAGGGCTATCTTAATCAAGAGGCATGGTTTTGATTGCCGGAGAAGGAGAGTAACAAGAGATTAGTAATTTTATCCCAGGTATTTTTCAAGATTTTTTTTAAAATAGTTCGCACTTTCTTTAATACTTTGAATAGGATCTTTCGCAAAATTGCCACCCTGTTCTATGTAATAATATTGAAGACCGGCGCGGGATGCTTCCGGGAGGATAACCGAATAATCAATAGAGCCGTTACCCAGTTCTGAATAGTCGCGGCTTATTTTGTCCATATCTTTTATATGCCACATTACAAAACGGCCTGGTTGTTTACGGAATAATTCTGAAGGACTAAGTTTTGAAGCGTACATGATCCAGTAAAGGTCTACCTGCATCCTGACAAGCAACGGATCTGTATCTCTCATGATTATGTTATAGCCATTTTCCCCTGCATAATCTACAAATTCAAAATCATGATTGTGATATGCAAAACCTAAACCGGCTTTATTGACCCGTTCCCCAATGGTATTCAGTTTGCCTGCAAGCAAACGAAAATTTTCAAGTGTTCTGAAAGCAGGATGCAGCCAGGGCCAGGTAATATAATGCTGGCCCAATGCATGTGCGCCTTCGATACACTGGTCCACATAGCGCATCATATCATCTTCCGGCTTATCGAAATATTTTGTAAAATCATAATGACCGCTGGTACTGATCATATTGTTTTCCGCCAGTAATTGTTTAAAAGCTGAAGCTTTTAATCCATAATATTCGCCCCGGTCTGGATTGAAGCCATAGGTTTCACTGTCCTCATAACCTAAAGCCGCTATTTTTTTTATAGTGCCTGCTACATCTTTTGCCAAGGGTTGGCGTACTGTAAACAATTGTAATCCCATTTTATACCTTGCGTATGAACCGGGGGTAATGCCATACAAAGCAAGCAGCGAAACTGACGCAAGGGATGTTGAATGAAATATAAAATCTCTCCGGTTAATGCATTTCATTTTTGGTATTTCATTTATACTTAATTCGTGTAAAATATGATAGTTAAATGTTTCTGCCAAATCAATGAAGGGGTAGGCTGCTCTTCTGAAATTCAGTAAAAAAAAAATATTTTCTTTCAGATTGTCCAAAATTGTCTTTAAATCGTCCGGGTCAATTAGGCCTGCCTTGAGTGCATAATTATTCCCCGAAAATTTGCTTAAAAAAATGCAGTACCTTTTATGTCCCTCAATAACTTATTGTATATGCAAAAATTCCTTCTCCTTGCCCTGGCATACGGGATGTTTGCCAGAGCCATTGCCCAACCTGAAATTTCAAAAAGAATTGTAATTGAAGATGCTGATAAGTGGGCGATTTACCCGGTACCAAATATGAAAGGTGTGCTGGGTAAACTCGACATCAATTTTCCTGGAGATGTTGAAAGAAATATTCTTATTCATCAGCAAACAGACAAAAAATTCATCACCAGTGTTTCCCGGAATGTAAAGACTTACACGATCGCTCCGGGTGAGTATCGATTTGTACTCACAACGGTTCCTATAGACAATGTACCTATACGAAAAGGTCATGAAACAAGATTAAAAGCTGGTTTTCTTAACCTGGTTTCAGAAGGCGACTGGCATCTGTATGATGAATCGAAAGAAAAGGCCTATACTTCCGGCAACAAACCGGTAAAGATGGTGTTACCAGTGGGAAGCTACCAGATAAAATTAGGCACCCAATTTTTCCCGGTGATAATCAAAGATGGAACCACGGTGGAGTATTGATTAATTGTAAAGCGGTTTGGAGCCGGTTACAAACTATAGCGCTGTATTTGCTGGTGATATTGCCAGAGTGTGCGATTATGTTGCCTTTACTTACTTCCTCCCATTTTTTGTTTTGCCAGTAGGAGTATAAGCAAAATGACTGCCCATTTATACGAGTAATACTGTCTAAAGCATTTTGTTTTATTTAATCAAGAGCACAGGCGAAAGACCATTCTTAACGTTATCATCACTTTAATGTTAAGAGGAAAACTAAAATATATAGTTTATCACCTTTATTTTGCCCTCCACGGCATGCATTGACCCTTACTGATCGCCATGTTGTGTACCTTCAGGCTTCAGATTTTGAAAGAAATTATCTTAATATAATTGTTGCATTTGTTAAAGGGAAGGTTTGCAACAACATCAATTAAAAAATATGGCAAAGACAGACAAACAGAAACCTGTAAATAATAATAAAATTCTTGTTGTTGACGATGATGGCCAGATGGGCCTGGTGCTGGATATGGTAATGCATGAAAGCCGCTTTGAGCTGGATTATGTAAAAGATCTTTTATCAGCTGACGAATACCTGAAAAATGAAGAACCTATAGCAGTGATATTAGATAATAAGCTGCCGGATGGATACGGAATAGATTTTACAGTTTACCTCAAACAAAAATATCCCTCAATAAAAATCATTATGATCTCTGGTTTTGGCCTGGCAAGGGAAGCTGCTCTTGAAAACGGCGCTGACCTGTTTTTTGAAAAGCCTTTTAACCTGGATGAGTTCACTGCCGGAATTAATAGTCTGTTACCGCTGAGCTAAAACAGTGGCTAACCCGATCAGCAAAAACATTGATCAAGGCCGGGCATTTTATTTAAATATATCTTTTACCTGTTGCAGCGAAACTCCAAGTATTTGCCTGCAGATGGGATCAATTTCTTTTTCATCTCCGGAAAAATGGAAAACACTGTGATAGTGTGTGAGAGACTGGCCTGGTTGCAAAAAAGCAGCAGGTGATACCGATTCCAATTCATAAAAAGGCCCTAGTTGCCTTTCATCTCCAAGAGGTCCATCGTTATAGGCCATTACGGCATCACCACTGAAAGGAGGATTTTTTGTATCCCATTCCTGGTATAAATATTTGGCGGTATCGCTTATATTAAAAAGGGTAATGGTTAGCATTTTGTTATCTGCATCATAGCTGCCGGCATATGGTGTTGCCGCACCGGGTGGAACGCCAAGTTTGCTGCGTAACCGGCCATCGGCTTTGAAAAAAAGTGTACTTCCTGCATACTTAATTCGCTCCCCGGGAATCTTTCCAAAATAGCCTGTATTGACAGGGTTTTCAGTGCTATCTTTTTTGAAAGGAATGATGATAGTGGTGTTGGGCGAAGGAGGAAACATATCAAGGATCCAGATGCAAGGCATACCGCTGGAATCGGTCCATGCCAGCTTGCCCGTATTTGTAAGACTGTTTTCAGTAGAGTAACCTACTGTTTTTATATTGTTGCTATATTGAATGTTGAGCAGTTGTCCGATGCCGGCTTTGTCAAGCATCTTTATCTTTCTTGTCACATTAAGTGTTAAGTCGGTACCCGAATAATTCACTAGTTCCATATCTTTTTTCAGGATGGCCAGAGTATCTGATGCAGAAACCAGGTCCCATGGTTCTGTATCAAAGGCCGCCGGTATTTTCCAGTTGGCAAAATCCATTTCGAATCCTCCGGGGAAAAAAAGTGAAAATGGTCCGCCTTCAGGACCCAGCCAGATACGGCTCTCTCCACCAAAAGCATTCATGTGCGGATCGGGGGCGGCATCAAATGCTTTGTAATTAATCCATCCATAACTGGCGCCATTCCCCGGCGTAGATGTAAAAACTTTTGCCTGGTATTTGGGCGAAACAATGACCCTTGCATGTCCGCTGGAGAGCACAACAACCTGGTCGTATTTTTTCAAAAAGGCCAGGTCCTTTTCATAAGGAGTTTTATGGTGGCAGGAAAAAATAAAACTGATACCGGTTAATAAAATCACTGATCGTTTATCCATAATAATGAATCCTGACAAATGAATAATAGTTGAACAATCTCCCTGTGTTCATCAAAATAATTGAACCAAATTTAGATTGAAAATTGTAATCACTGGAATGATTTTTTTAAAAAATTATTATGTGTTGTGTTGAGTTGTAAAAATGTGATTCTATATATTAAACTCTAATCCTTTTTTTAGTGCGGGCTATTTTTTATTGAGGTTATCATACATGGCCCTTATGGACCTGGCTGTGGAAATTTTATTTTGTCCATAACCAGGATGTTTGTCCAGCACAATTTCTTTTACCAGTTCTTCCTTTGATTTGCCTTTTTGAATGCCACGCCGCACTTGCATGAGCATGTCTTCAAGATAGGCCCGTTGTTGTTTTAATGTAAGCGTAGTACTTAATTCCCCATGCCCGGGAACAATTGTTTTAACGTTCCATGAAGCCATGGTATCCAGCACGGCCAGCCACTTATCATAATCAGCATGCGGGTCGGCTACATTATTTCCCCATGGATTTCCGTTAACGAAAAGATCACCGGTGACCAGGATCTTTTCTTTCGGGAGCCAGGCCACTGCATCCCCAAGCGTATGTGCCGGTCCCATTTTGATCAACTCTACCTGCTGTTCTCCATCATCAAACACAAGGCGTTTGTAAAAAAAACGTGAAGGAAATTCTCTCCTGTGTCCTTCCAGGCTTAGACCACCGTAATTCAGATCCCATTCCCGCTGGCCCAGGGTTTTCATTTCCATTGCTGTTTCGTTTGTTGAAACAATAGTGGCTCCCAAATCAACAAAAACAGCATTCCCGAAACTATGATCGTGATGATAATGCGTGTTGAATACAAAACGGATGGGCTTCTCCGTCGTTTTCTTTATTTCCTGTATGATCTCTTTTGCAGCCCATGGATAGTTAGCATCAATCACCAGCACATAATCCCTGAATACGATCCATACGCAATTGGCAGACCTGTGTTGCTCTTCGTCGCCAAAATAATAGAACACCCCGGGCGCCAGTTCCCGAACCGGTTTTATTTGTGCAACCAGGGAAATGGAAAAAAAAATTGAGATGATGAAGGCAATGTTTGGTTTCATTTTGTTAACTTAATAGATCAACACAGTAATTGGCGGTTGAGCATATAGGGAAAAATTATTAATACAAGCTGCCGGGTTTTTGCAATTTAAGATCACACAGGTAAAAAAAATGGAGAGTTGGGAAAAATATTTCATTATTGATATGTTCTTTCCCATTTGTATTAGATTCAGAATATGTGGTTTTAAAAAGCAGACTTACTACTGGACGGTTTCTCGCTGAAATAAATAAATCTATATACTTTCCTCAAGAATAATTAATTCATCACGGTTTAAAAAAAAGGAGTGTAACCATGGCAAACAATGCATTCGTCAGCTTCTTCGACAAGGCTGATGGCGAATCAATTCAAAAAGGCAAGGAAAAATGGGTGGAAGTGCAGGACTGGGACTGGGAAGTTGAAGCCCAAACAAGTTGGACCAAGGGCGGTGGGGCAAGTGTGGGTAAGCCCAATCCGGGTAAGTTTAATTTTGAACACCAGTTCGACAGCTCTTCGACTGTTATCCTGGGCTATATCTGCTCCGGGCACGCATTTCCGAAGGTAGAACTTCAGATCACAAAGGCAGCTGCTAAAGGTATTCCAGAAACCTTTTTTACGATGACAATGGAATCTGTCTTTATGACCCGGGTGTCAAATGCCGGGACCCAGGAAGGCCTGATTGTACAGAGGGTGGAAATGGTGTTTAAAACCGTAAAGATCGAGTACAAGACGCAGGATCCAAAGACCGGTTCCCTTTTATCTGTAAAGCCTTATAATTGGGATATCCCTTCAGGCAAAGCCTCTCCCATAGCCTGACCGGGCTATAGTTTAAATGAATAGGCAAAATATGTGACTTCAGGGATCATTATACCACCAGGGGAGTATTATGTGTAAAGGAGAACCTTTAAGAGTGAATGAATCGGTATGCAACCTGTTATAAATAGAACACCTGTAAAGATGAAAATGGAATTATTCTTTTGGTATATATTCCCGGTTCTCTATTTCTTATTCATCCACCCGGTATAAACTTTCTTCATCGTTTCTATCTTCATTTCATCTTCCGCTACAGAATAGCTGGTAAACATCATTACTCCTGTTGCGCCGCCTCCTGCTCCATACCGTAATACTTTTTCAAATTCATCGGCTGAAATATTGCCGGGATCATTATGGGATTGAACGATGGGCCATACTTTGGGAAACTTGCCATCTGTAATATCAAGGCGATTACAAAACCATTCTATATTTTCTTTTACCCATTCAGGATCTTTTCCCATTCTGCCATGATAAACCATCGGCGAAAAAACATCGGTATAGGGCCGGAGCATGGAATAATCAAGGCCAAGGTTGCGGCGCCTGGCTCCGTTGAACTCGTCATCATCCCAGGGACAATGATACACTCCCAATAAGGCACCCGGTTTTTCTTTGTTGATGATCGTCTTAAAATCTTTTACCCAACCGGCTATTACAGAACATCTCCAGATTCGCCAGGCACTATCCTGGTTTTTAAGTATCCACTCTGCTTTTTTTGCTGCGTTTCCTTCCGGTATTTTCATGCCCGAGGCCAACTGAAATTCACTGAGACAATGTTCGCAAAAACAGGTTTCTGGTAAAATGGGTTCGGGGTCTTCAAACTGGGCATGCCAGTGCAGGTAATCCATCCATACCCCATCAAGGTCAAACCGATGCAGCAATTTTTTTAATTCACTTATTCTGTATTGCCTGAAGCCAGGTTCGGTAGGGCATACACCCATAAACCAGGTGGCAGCCGGCGCTTTGTTACCCTGTTTATCAATCGGCCAGGCCTCAGGATGCTTATCTACATAATTTTTTCCATTGAGGGTTGCAAATTCAGCAAAGACTTTCAGTCCTTCAGCTTTTGCACGGGTCATTATATTATCGGTGATGGCGCCGTCATGAATAAAGATGGCATTCACCCCTAATTCATTCAGATTAATATTTTTTTTCCAGAATGGTTCCGGGCTTCCATAGATACCGCGGATCTCAATTTCCTTTGGAGGCTTTGACGGTATCTTTTCAGTGCGTGTAGTAAAATTTGTGAATACCAGCATGCTGCTGAAGAGAACAATGATCGGGGTAAGTATTGTTATTTTATTTTTCATGACTGCTTAAGAATGTATTAAACGCTTGCCAGAATTGAAGTAAGTCAAAGGTCAAAAAAAATATACAAAGTATCCTTTTCATTTTACATTCCGGATGGAGAGAAGATCCCGGTACTGTTTTATTTAATGCCTGCAGTATAATGTCAGGGCGGTCAACAAAAAAGATGAAAAAGAATACAACACATAGAAGAAGATCAATCGTTAAGACTTATCATTAGTTTCGGTATTCTCTTTTTTATCATTCTTCTCCTGTTTGAATTCACGGATTCCCTTACCAATCCCCCGGACCAATTCAGGAATTTTTTTTCCGCCAAACAGGAGGATCACAATGACCAGGATAATAACAAGTTCCCTCACACCTAAAGCCATTAAAAGAATGGGTTGTATCATGTTGTTCAATTTGCATAAAGGTAGTTAGTTAATTACGGAAAGGAGACGAAAACAGAGATATGTAAATGAATGCTCAAACTGGTTTAACCGTTAAATATTTCTAAAGTATTAATTTGTAACGAGGGCAGGTAATAAAAATATGATACAGGATAATTCAATTAAAGATATAGTTCTGATCTTTATCTCTGTGACAAGATATTTCTTAGTGTTTCCATGGGTGCTGCAAATACAAACCTGGGCATTTGGCTTATATTACCTGAAGAATAACTGGTAATTTTTCAATTATTTTTAGCAACGAACAAAACGATATTAAAAACATGCGCCATTTCATATTTAAACTCCATATGCAAGAATATCCTAAACCATTGACGATAATGGTGGCTATAGTTTTCCTTTTTGTTCTTGAAGCAGCAGCGGGAAAAAGAGAAGGTAAACCCGATAATCCATTATCAGCACCTTCAAATCAACTACAAAAAACTCTTGAAACGATCTTTCAATACAAAGAAGACAAAACTGTTTTTTTTAAATGGCATACCATTACTCTTTCCTTCAATGGTCCCGGGACTAGTGAAACCGCAGCCGACAATCCATTTTTAAATTATCGGTTGAGTGTAGATTTTATTCATGAAGAAACGAAACAGACCTTACGGGGTTTTTATGCAGCAGATGGTAATGCAGCTGAAACCAGTTCGGTTTCCGGTAACACCTGGCAAGTACGATTTACTCCCGGTAAAACAGGCTACTGGTCGTATTCAGCTAAACTTCAGAAGGGCGACAACATTGCACTCAGCGATGATTTAAAAAAAGGAGAATTAATTCCTATAACGAATGCAGAAGGGAAGTTGCTGGTAAAAGAATCCAACAAGAAGGGAATCGATTTTCGGGCCCATGGGCCATTAGTAGCTGACCAGGGCTTCTTCAAATTCAGGGACACAAAAAATTATTGGTTAAAGGCAGGTACAAACAGTCCTGAGAACCTCCTGGCTTATACAGATTTTGATGATACCTATCGTATAAAAGCAGAGGCCAGGGAAGGTGAGGCAGCAGCACCGGAAGATATCCATCATTATGCTCCACATGTAAAAGATTGGAAAGAGGGCGATCCTTCCTGGAAAAATGGGAAAGGCAAGTCACTGATCGGTGCTATAAATTATTTAGCATCTAAAGGAATGAATACCGCTTATTTCCTTACATTAAATATCCTGGGCGATGGCAAGGACGTATGGCCTTATGTCACTCCTGAGGAATTTACCCGTTTTGATGTAAGTAAATTAGAGCAATGGGAAATTGTATTTCAGCATATGCAATCCCGTGGTATTTTACTGCATATTGTTTTGCAAGAAACCGAAAATGAGACCATGCTCGACAACGGAGATACAGGTCCTCTGCGACAGTTGTATTTCCGGGAACTGATTGCACGTTTTGGTCATCACCTTGCTCTGGTTTGGAATTTAGGTGAGGAGAATGGGCCTGCACCCTGGTCGCCTAATGGTCAAAATGATAAGCAACGAAAATCAATGGCCAGGTTTCTGAAAGAAACGGATCCCTATCAACACCCGGTATTGCTGCACACACATTCTGTTGATCCGCTCAGGTCAGATATATTAAATAACATGTTGGGATTTCAATATCTGGATGGGCTATCCTTGCAACAGTCAAAACGTGAAGAAGCCGGTGAGGTGGTTGAAACCTGGAGAGCAAAATCAAAAAAAGCCGGTAAGGATTGGCTGATCACCATGGATGAAATTGGTATGTGGCATACAGGCGCTGTAACTGATGGAGAAGATCCTGCTCATGATACGCTCCGGCGCTATGTACTTTGGGGCACCCTAATGTCCGGTGCGGCGGGAATAGAATGGTACTTTGGTGCCAGGCATCCGCAAAATGACCTGACATCTGAAGACTGGCGTCAAAGAGATCGCCTTTGGGAAATTACTCATCACGCAAAATTGTTTTTTGACAAGTATCTTCTTTACTGGGAAATGCAGCCAGCACATGATTTGATCAATTCAAAGGAAGCATATTGTTTATATAAGAATGAAGTGATCTATGCTGTTTATGTACCCAATTCAGGTCAGTATACAATCAGCCTGGAAAAAGCAAGGGGCAACTATAGTGTGCATTGTTATAATCCGCTAACCGGAGGTAAACTACAAATGGGCTCTGTAAAAAGGATAAGCGGAGGTAGGGTGCGTGGATTAGGAGATCCTCCCCAGGTTGCAAATTTGAATGAGCAGGATTGGGTAGTATTGATAAAAAAAATTTGAAGAATTAATGGTAAAAAGTGCGGAGTTAATTATTTGAATGAGGCAGATATGGAAGCCAAACAACATTACCATCTGAGGAAGCAATCGGTATTGTACATAAACAGAAAGATTAATGGCGGAGGATAAACAATTCAACAAAAATGATAAAGCTTATGGCACAAAGTATACTTGAACAATTCAAACTCAATGGCAGGGCAGCACTGATTATTGGCGGAAACAGGGGACTTGGCCTTGCGATGGCCCGGGCGATTGCAGAAGCAGGGGCGGATATTGTGATTGCGGCACGTGATAACGTAATGAATACGAAGGCTGCGGATATGATCCGGTCGGAGTATGGAGTAAAATGCAAGTCCGTAATCTGCGACGTAACAAAAGAAAAGGACATTGAGCAGGCAACAGCCGTTACTGTTGACTCATATGGTAAAGTTGATATCCTCATCAATTCAGCAGGCATCAACATCAGGGGCAGCATTGAATCACTGAATGTAACCGATTTCAATCTGGTTCAACAAGTAAATGTCACGGGTGCCTGGCTGGCCTGCAAACACGTAGTACCCCACATGAAAAAAAACGGGTATGGAAAGATCATCAATGTAGGATCGATATTTTCTGTTACGGCCATACCTGACCGTACCGCTTATGCTGTTAGCAAAGGGGCTGTGTTGCAACTCACCCGGTCGCTGGCAATAGAACTGGCAAGCTGCGGCATCACCGTCAATGCCATGTTACCAGGACCTTTTGCCACTGAAATGAATCTGCCTGTAATGGATGATCCCGAAAAATTCTCCGCCTTCGTATCAAAAATACCGATGGGCCGTTGGGCTGAAACTTATGAGATCGGCGGTCTTGCGCTTTATCTAGCAAGCAATGCTTCCAGTTTTGTTACCGGCGCTGGATTCTCTATAGATGGCGGATGGACTGCGCAGTAACCTATACCATCACAATAGACCGGCTTTTGTTTTTGAACTGTTGCCAAGGTGTGTGTCTTCACGCACCAGTCTCAACAATAAAAGTTCCGGTGTGTGGAGACAGCGCCGAGGCGGAGTACCCTCTTTAGCTGTGCTTAATGATAAGCGAAGGCGAAGATAATTGTACAAACCATTCCTCATAAGGCTTACCTTGCACAGGTGAGTTTGATCTTGCTGTCAAAAGTTTATTTTCCTATACAGCTAACTTATGAAAACGGTCAATTTTTTGTTTGTCGTTATGTTTTTTTTCGCCGGGGCCTGCTCATCTCCTAAAGAGACAACGGTCAAACGAACCGTTCCCAGGCCAACAAGGACCGACATATTCAGAGGTGGCACTTCTTTTAGTAACGCGGTTATCATTATGGTGGAAAGCGAAAGAGAGGGTATAGACGAGGAATACAAATGGCTGGCTAATAATTACCCGGGATATGCATTGATCAGGAGAACGCATGTAAAAAGATCGTCCAGGCATTATGATATCGTCCGCATCAAAACAAAACAGAAACAGGTAAAGGATATTTATTTCGATAGTACCCGCTTTTGGGGGAAAATCTGAAATGCTGCCTTCAGAGCGGCTTGCTTTTTTTGGCGATAAGCTGTGTAGAAGAAAACTTATTTTTTCAGTTGTAGTCAAAATATTTTTCTGAGATCCTCGAAAGTAATATTGTCAACGTTCTTTTCTCCCTTCCTTTTAAATGGAATTTTAAGTGATCAAATGAAATGAGCCATGATAATGCTTTTCGCCCACCGGGATGATTATTTGGCGAATTCCATGTGACCAAAAATCATTAAGAAATAAACACATGAAATAGCCATACAAAAAGTTTATAAGCCAACCAGGCCAGGCCAGCAATAAAAATTAAAAGCACGAACAGCACCGGCACCACTACTTTCCAGGCTCCTCCTTTGTGCCGGCCTTCTGCATAATGCTGTTGCATAAGTTTCATATTTCGTTGGTTGGCCTTAAACGCCACATCGAATATGTCTCCTAAAACAGGAATGGCTCCAATCAATGAATCGATAACGACATTTAATACCATTCGTGCCAGCACAAATCCGCTGGCTCCATTATTAGCCAGTATAATAACCATATATCCTGAAATCAGGAAAGTGGCAAAATCCCCTGCGCCGGGTACAAGGCCAATTAAAGCATCAAGTCCGAAACGCATATTCGTTCCGGGAATTTTAAATTGCGAATCCATTAATTTGGCTAAGGCACTTA
>JBGTNK010000035.1:0-53531 GCA_041743125.1 Chitinophagaceae bacterium | reverse complement strand
TTGCTGCATCATGAAAACCATTGATGTAGTCAAATATTAAGGTGAGGGCAATAATTATTATGAGAAAGGTAGTCATAACTTAATTTGAGAATGAGTTGATTTGAAAATAATTTTGTTAGGATGCGACCAGTTTTCAAATTGCCACATTGTCAAATTATCAGGAGTATTTTATGATAATGGATTCAATTACGTTGCTGGCATCTTCACACTTATCAGTAACGATTTCCATTACCTGGTATATTTCTCTTTTCTTAATAACTTCTTTGGCGTCTGGCTCCGTAGCAAAGAGTTTTTCTATACTCATATCAAAAATATCGTCAGCCTGGTTCTCAATACTATTGATCTTTACCAGGGCTTCCGTAATATTTCGCATATTTTTCATATCCCGTAATTCAGCTACTGCAATGCGGACTTGTGCTGCTCCCTGCTCTATGAGTTCAGCCATCTTCTGCATTCCCATATCATTGGGATTTACCCTGTAAAAGTTTATTTTTTTTGCGGCGGCATAAATGTAGTCGGCTATATCGTCTAATGAAGTGGCCAGGTAATGTATATCCTCGCGGTCAAAAGGCGTAATAAAATTTCGGCCCAATTCAGTAAATACATTATGCGTTAGTTCATCGTTGGCATGTTCCAAATCTTCAACCTGGCTGATAAGTGAGGCTCTTTTATCGAAATCAGTTTCAGCAACTACCATTTTCAGGATGCTTGCCATTTTAAAACCGTTATCTGCCATCTTTTCAAATAGCTCAAAAAATATTTTACTTTTTGGAGTAAATAGTTTCATGAAAGAATTGAGTCCCATATTGTTTTTTTAGTCCCAATGCTTATCGGGAGGTTTGCGAAATTACCCGCTTGAAACGGGTCAGAAGATTTACCTTTGAGAGTTAATAATTATTTAATATACAGATAATAATTAGATAATGCCCGGGTAACATATATTACATAAACTTCTGTTATGCCTTGCGCAAATTTTAAGGGAAGATTTTTAATAGTATTAAATGGGAAATAGAATATTACGGAGGTGTATTTTCGTTTGTATAGCGATATTGGTTTCCATAAATGTATTTTCACAACGATATCTTTCAGATTTTGATTCCCTCTTATTTGTCAGAGATACGCTGCGGCCGGTGTTGAAGCGGTTTGAAAATTTAAGGATAACCGGCTACATACAACCCCAGTTCCAGGTAGCGCAGAGTAAAGGAGCTGGGTCTTATAGTGGCGGCGACTTTGCTGCACAATCTGATAACCGGTTCATGTTGCGACGGGCCAGGGTAAAAACAGATTATTTCCTGGCAACCAAAGATAATTACCCTAAAGCCTTGTTTACTTTCCAGGTCGACGCAACAGAGAGAGGGGTTGGATTAAGAGATATGTTTGTAAAACTATACGAAGCAAAACGTCATAAGTTTTCCATGACAGCCGGCATGTTTGCCAGGCCTTTTGGTTATGAGGTCAACCTGTCATCCACTTTCAGAGAAGCTCCGGAGAGAGGAAGGATGTCTCAAATTTTAATGCCTTCGGAAAGAGACCTTGGCGCTATGATAACATACGAGCCATTGCACAGAGATGAGAAGAATAAGATCATAAAGGCGGATGCAGGAGTATTTAACGGGCAGGGATTATCCGGCCGGGCCGATTTCGACAGTTATAAAGATTTTATTAGCAGGATAACGATCAAGCCCATAAAGGTCAATCATTGGAATTTCGGGGGTGGCCTTTCTTTACTATATGGCGGCTGGAGAAATGGAACCAAATATGTATACCAGATAAGCTCGCTGCCCGGAGGCGACAAATTTTTCTCTGTGGATTCAACGCCTTCTAATTTGGGTGGTAAGGCCCCCCGCCAGTACTATGGCGCAGATGTACAAGCTTTATTACATCATGGTTGGGGTGAAACAGAAATCCGGGCCGAATATTGGGCAGGTAAACAACCCGGCACGGCAACCACTACGGTGAATCCGGGAGATACACCAGCTTTGAACGGGGTGCCATTGCCGACTTACAAAAGAAACTTTGATGGAATATTTCTTCTTTTATTGCAAAATATTATCAATAAAAATAATCAGCTTATTGTAAAATACGATTGGTACGATCCGAATACCGATGTGGCAAAAAAACAAATAGGCGAGCCCGGTACTAACCTTACAGCAGCTGATATTAAATTTTCGACAATCGGACTTGGGTATTTACATCATATCAATGATAATATAAAAGTGATCTTTTATTATGATATTGTAAGAAGCGAAACTACCCAGCTTACCGGTTACATGGAAGATCTAAAAGACAGTATTTTTACTACCCGCATACACTTTCGCTTTTAGGCTGATTCAAAGTCTATTTTTTAATGAAGTAAATAAGCAACTGCAATGTTAAGGATATTTTTCTTTGATTTAAGAGGAAACAGAAGCCAAAAGCGAGTGGTTAACATTACGGTAACATTGTGGTCACAATTCCTTAACGAGGGAGTAACATCCGGGTAATATTGTAAACCCACCTTTGCCGCAAATAAATGATATGCGTTTAAGGTTGAAATTAGTATTCTTTGTGTTGTTTTCAGGCTTATCTTCTTTTGTTTTTGCACAAACAAGGCTTACCGGTAAAGTTCTCAATAATAAAAATGAACCCGTTGTCGGCGTATCCATTAAAATAGTTGGCACTCAAACAGGAACTACCTCTGATGTAGAAGGACGTTATTCTTTAAACCTCGCTGCAAGTAAGAAATATGAACTGGAGTTTTCCGCTTCGGGTTTTTCAACCAAGCTGGTTAATGAAATTGAAGTAGGACCCGGTTTAGATAATGAACTGAATATAATCCTGGAGATTGCGGTTACAAATATTGAAGGAGTAATTGTAAGAGCTACTTCACGCCGCCAGGAAAGTACGGCTGCATTATTGAATTTTCAAAAAAATAATATCGCTTTATCCAGTGGATTAGCTTCTGATTTTATCAGGAGGACACCGGATAAGAATACCGGAGAAGTGTTGAAAAGAGTTAGCGGAGCCAGCATTCAGGATAATAAATTTGTTATTATACGTGGCCTCAGTGATCGTTATAATTCTGCTGTCATTAACAACGCCCAGTTGCCAAGCACAGAGCCGGATAAAAAAGCATTTTCTTTTGATGTAATTCCATCTGCTCTTATTGATAACATCATTATTAATAAAACAGCCACTCCCGAATTAACAGGGGAGTTTGCCGGGGGATTGGTACAGATAAATACCAGAGATGTGCCGACTAAGAATATGTTAAGTGTGGGTATCAGCTTTGGATTTAATACTCAGTCTGTATTTAAAGATTTTACAGGCAACGAACGTAATAGCACAGATTGGTTAGGGTTTGATAATGGAAAAAGGGGACTGCCAAAAGACTTTCCTTCCACGGCCCAGGCTTACCGAGCATTAGGCGCTACTAATTTGGGAGTGCGGCAACAATTGGAGTTAAGCAAGCTGTTTAGAAATGATGTATTCAGTGAAAAGCAATCTACAGCAATGCCGACACAATCCTATAGCTTAACCTGGGGCAACAGAGCAACGTTTAAGAATGGAGGAACTTTCGGTACTATTCTTTCCCTGCAATATCGTAATAGCATGTTGCTATATAATGTAACGAGAAAATTACATGCTGACAATGGTGATGTAGTTGTAGAAGTGCAGGATGCTCAAAACAAATACAGCGTTAATGCCGGTGCTCTGGCCAACTTTACCTATGTAAAAGGCCGCCATAAAATATCTTTCAAGAATTTGTTTAATCAATTACTGGAAGATAACTACTATACCCGTGTTGGTACAAGTAGTGACCGGATACAAGACATCAATTTCCGTTCTTCTGTTTTAAATCAACGTTCTTTATATAGCGGACAGTTAGAAGGCGAGCACCAGTTAACAAACAACGGTATCCGCTTGAGGTGGAATGGGAATATTGCTTATAATTCAAAATCACAACCTGACCTTCGTACATCTGCGTATTTCCGCTCCAGGGGAACCAGTAATCCATTTGAGCAGAATGATGATGATACACGCCGCTTCTTCAGCGAATTGAAAGACTACAGCTATGGAGCAAACGGAAGCCTGGCTATCCCATACATTTTGGGAAAAAACAAACAGTCCTTTAAATTAGGAGGATCAACATTGATCAGAGTTCGTGATTTCAAGAGCCGTATTTTCAGATATGAACCAGCCAGTGTGCAGTTTGATGCGGATAAAAACCTGTTGCCTTATAACGAGATATTTGCCCCGGAGAATATTGCAATAGATGGATTCAAAATATTGGATTTTACCAATAACCAGGATAAATACTTTGGTGTATCTGCTACCAACGGTATGTATGGTATGTTCGATAACAAATTTGGCGATAAAGTAAGATTGGTATGGGGTGTAAGGGTTGAAAATTTTCAGCAGTTCCTGACCACCAAAAATGTAAGTTCCAAGCGTGTAGTAATAGATACGGAAAAATGGGATGTATTGCCTTCTTTCAATTTTTCACTTTCTCCATCCGACAAACATAGCATCCGACTTTCCGGTAGCCGCACGGTTGCCCGTCCTGAATTCAGGGAAATTGCTCCATTCTCTTTCTATGATTATGAATCAAATTATGGAGTAAACGGTAATCCCGACCTGAAAAGAAGTTCTATCCTGAATGGTGATGTTCGATATGAATTTTATCCAAAAGGTGGAGAGGCTATAACAGTCGGAGCATTTTATAAAAGTTTTGATGACCCGATTGAGCTGCGATTGGATCCCTCCAGTGTATTGGACAGACGTAACTATGGATATAGCAACGCAGATAAAGCCTATACTATCGGCGCTGAACTTGAAGCAAGAAAAGGGCTTGATTTTATCAGTCAGCACCTGGAAGCGTTTAATGTCTTTGCCAACCTCACTTATATTTATTCAAAAGTAACATTGGCTTCCACCAGTGGTACAGGCGGGGCTACTACTGCTAATCGCCCTTTGCAGGGGCAGTCGCCTTATCTGGTGAATGCAGGTCTGCAATTTAATAGCAAGAACAACATTTGGAATAGCTCACTGCTTTATAACCGTATTGGTCAGCGTTTAGCGCTGGTTGGTTTAAATAGTCTTGGGTTCCCGGATATATATGAACGTCCCCGTGACCAGGTTGACTTTCAGTTAGCCAAAAAAATATTCAATAAAAGAGGTGAACTCAAAATTACCTGGGCCGATCTGCTGAACCCTGCTTATTATTTCTATGAAAATATAGATACTAAAAAAACATACACAGAAGGAACTGACCGCCTGTTCAATTCCTATAAACCAGGATCTACAATTACGGTAGGGTTTACCTATGATTTTAACCTGGGAAGCAAAAAGTAAAAAATTAAAAAAGAAAAAATAAAACAAAAAAAATGTTTATGAAGAAGATAGTTTTAGGCACATTGGTTCTTGCTTCTCTGCTCAGCATTACCTCTTGTGTAAAGGTGAATTTTGACGAAGGAGGTGCTATTACACAACCTGCTGATTCCACAAGTAACGTAATAACAGGCACCGTTTCTTCCAGTCGCTTCTATGCAAAAGGAAAGTATGTGCTCAGAGGTTACGTATATGTAGCGGAAGGGGCAACATTGACTTTTGAAGCAGGCTCTGTTATCCAAAGCGATATTACTGAAAAGGGAGCTTTGATCATTGAAAGAGGTGGAAAGCTGATAGCTGATGGGAAAGCCAATAGCCCAATTGTTTTTACCAGCGGTAAACCCATTGGCCAAAGAGCACCTGGTGATTGGGGTGGAATTATCTTATTGGGTAAAGCACCAACTAATCGTCCGCTTGATCCCGGGCCAACTATCGAAGGTGGTGTAGGCCGTAAATATGGCGGTACTGATCCTAATGATGAAAGCGGTATCCTCCGTTATGTGCGCATAGAATTTGCTGGTATCGCTGCAGAGCCGGGATCTGAGATCAATGGTTTGACAATGGGTGGTGTGGGTTCAGGTACTATCATTGAAAATGTTCAGGTGTCTTTTGGTAATGATGATGCCTATGAGTTTTTTGGGGGTACTGTCAATGCAAAAAATCTTATTGCATTTGCTACAGCTGATGATGATTTTGATTTCGACTTTGGTTATACAGGAAAAATACAATTTGCAATTTCAATGAGGAAGCCTGATTTTGTAGATGCTGGTGATGCTGGTAATGGTATTGAAAGTGATAATGATGGTAGCGGTACAACAGCTACTCCTTTTACACGTCCCCAGTTGAGCAATTTTACTTTTGTTGGACCCAATAATGCTACAGGTACAGCTTCTAATCATAACTATGCCAACCGCTGGCGCAGAAGAAGCCAGTTTGTATTGAGAAATTCAATTTTGGTAGGTTATCAGAAAGGGGGTTTCAATGTTGAATCAAAAGGTTCATGGGATGAGTTTATCGGCGGTACCTCTGAATTTGCCAATAACCTGGTTCATGCAGTGGCAGAACCTTATTATACGGATTCATCTACAGCACGTTTATTTGCTAAAAATGCCTATCCGGGTAACCCGATGTCCTCCGCTGATCAAAAGGCAATGCGCCGGGATGCTGCGCAGATTTTGAAAGAAAAAGCTGAAGCTAATGGTTCAATCACTTTTACAAGTGCAGATGCAATCATGCTGGAAAATCCATTTTATTCTACTACCCCTAACTTTCTGCCAAAAGCCGGATCACCGGCCTTGACTGGTGCCAGCTTTTCAGGGATGAATTCTTATTTTACGTCAACTACGTATCGGGGCGCAATGGGTGCAGCTAACTGGACTGCTAATTGGACCAATTGGGACCCACAGAATGCTTCTTATTAATCGATGATTTAATATTATTCAAAACGTCCTGGAATTCTTCAGGACGTTTTTTCATAGGGTATTGAAAAAAAAAATTGAATACCATGCCCAAAGTATATTACTTAATAATGGGTTCTTTTTATTTTTTGGCAGGGTGTAAAAACCAGGCACGCAATGACCTGGTACCGGAACTTGCAGCCTGTGATAGCGCAACCGTCATGTATTATCATGAGCCGGGGAATCCCCGATTTTTCAATATGTCTAAGGTGTATGATAAGGGGATCATTACTAATATTGCAAAAGATATAAATGGGGAATTGCTGACTGGCAAAAACAATTGTGTTACGCACGGTAAAATATATTGCTATGGCAAGGGTGATGCAGTGTTTGTAGTTTATTTCACCCGGGCGTCAGATTGTATGACAATGTCTTTCATTAAAACGGGAGAAAAATATTTTGTTCGGATGAATGAAGGCACTAAAAAGATGCTGGATGATCTGCAGAAGATGGCGGTGGAGCCGGTAAGCGAAAATTAAGTTACTTTTTATTTTTGTAGCGGATGATAAGCATAAACAACTTCATATGATGCTTTCTTCAAAGCCGGCAATGATCGTCCAATGTTTAAATCTTGTTTTTGAGGCGTGGGTTCACAAATTGAATACCTGGCACCATTGTATACGATAGACTTACCGATGGGCTTTTCAAATTGCACAGCGATGGTTACATGGCTGGGATAGGCCAATACGATCATTGGAAGATCATATATTTCTTTTATCAGGTAAAAGAATAAGGCGGCCCTGTCTTCGCAATCGCTTTCACTATATAGAAGCGTTTCCTCTGCAGATAATCTTTTTTCAGCTCCAAAAACTTCTATATCCGGTTTAAATAAAAAGGCATACCTGGTAAACCGCATCAGGTAGTCAACTCCATTTTTTGTATTCATCCCCTTAATCGTTTCTTTGAGCGAAGGAATCAGGGAACTATAGGTTTCTTTGCTCAAAGGGATATTGAAATATGATCCATAGTCTACAACCGGATAGTTGGCAAAAATTGCCTTTACCTGTGGGTTTAATTTGATTTTAAAATGGTAATCGGTTTGATTGTAAATGAAAGTAAGATCTTTTTCTACATAGTCGCTGGAGCTGAAACCGGGCAACTGGGTGACCTTATAAGAAAATGATTTTTGTGCTTCAGAATTGCGGATACCTATTTCTTTAAACTTTGTTTTTTCAAAATCAATCTTTCCATAGTCATGGTAATTCAGGCAAACATATTGTTTACCCTCACGCATACGATAAGGAATGTTATAAATGTTTTCATCGCTCTGCACATAAAAGAGAATCTGGTCTCCGGCAATCGCCAATGAAGCATCATACCCGGCCTTAGATAAAAAAAACCATTTGTAAAGTGTATACCGATGATAATTTTCTGCTTTTGGGCTTATTTTCTGCGCGGTTTTGCGGATAAGCTGGTAAAACAGCCAGTCATCGGGCTTGTTCCGTTCCTTATAAGAAATAAGTGCTTTAATAATTGGTTCAAAGTTGCTGCTGATAATTTGATTGTAAAATTTTTGAATAGATTCTTCGGATAACGGTTCATTAAATTCAATACGGGACGATTTGTCAAATTCAAATTCAAATGGATCACCGTAAAAGTCAAAATGAACGGTAGAAGCATGATCCTGCGCAAACGAAACCATGGGTCGAATGCTCAGAACAAACAGAAGAGATATTATGGTTGCTTTTATTTTCACAGTCTAACCCAGAGTCCCTAAAGTACAAAAACTTAACAATAAGGTAATATTAAATTTATCCTGGCTGCTATTTTTCCCTTATGGCTGGGAACGTGGGTCATACTAAGTGGTAGTAAAGATTGAGATCACCTATTTTGATACATTGTAAAGGCTAAAAAACAGTATCCAAAAATCCCCGTGCAGAAAAGTAAGCGGAAGGTTGGCCTTGTGGCAGCTTTGCTGATGTGTTTAACGGGATAAAAAAAGAATAAAGAAGCCATGATAGCTAAGAAAACTTAGTTGGAAAACAAAGCCTTTCATGTTAAGAGTAAGCTTATGTAGACGAGTCCTGGATTTAATCCAACTTAACTTACCGAGTATTGCGCCGAATTGTTCAAAGGGACACAGACAGGTAAAATGGAAATTAGCCGGTAATTGTGAGCTTATTTTATCCGGATTATTTTATCTCCGGATGTATGAGAGGAAATTGCTTTCCAGCCATCTCCTCTTTAAATTAAGACATTTGACGACTTGTAAACCAACCCAAATTTACCGCCCTTATCTTTGCGCTTAATTATGCCGGTTTCCTTAAACGATAGCTATGTTATTTTCGAAAATTTCCAGCCTTATTATAATAAATCTGAAAGAAATATAATTTGGCTTGTGCGTCCTGATATATTCAATCTGGTCTTTTTTTGCTGAGTATTCACCTCTGAATTTATCATTTTAAACTCATCAGCCTATATCCTGTTCCCGGTATGCTTTAGGCTACTCTACTTCTTTAAGGTGCCTGAGCGTTTCTTCGTCTGAATTCTTAACCACATTATTTTGTCTAAAGCTTATCGCATTTATGGAATATAATAAAGCAGTGAATAAAATATATTTTTTCATATTGTTCAACTCATTTATTAGCTGATAAAATTATTTCAGGCGTAGAGCTTATTATTCCCGTTTTTTTCTCTGGCAATAATTTATTCAATATTCTTTCTGCCATGCCGATAAAAGGTAAGAAGATCAGAACCCCAATTGAATTAAACAACATGTGTGCACTAGCCACTTGTTGTTCCAGGGAGGCCTTCCCAGAAATAAGGATAACTAATTTGATAAACCAGGGGAAAAATATCAATCCAAGTAAAATTGTAATAACATTAAATAAAAGGTGAAACAATCCAGTTTTTAAAGCCTGTCGATTCCCCTTAATAGTTGCCAGGAGGGTATCAGCGCAGGTACCTAGTTCAGCCCCCAACATCACGGCAATTCCTGCCGTTAGAGATAGCAATCCTTTCTTGGCCAGGGTAATAACCATTCCAACCGTAGCCGACGATGACTGAATGATGAGAGTAACCAATGCACCCGTTCCAGCACCAGTAAACCGTCCTTCCATTTTTGACATCCAATCCATAAACCGGGGATCCTCACGAAGTGGCTCAACAGCTCTCTCCATGGTATACAGGCCAAAGAACATGATACCAAAATAAATAATTACCCGCCCGGTACGTGAGACCCACTCGGACTTGGCGAAAAATACTAATATCAGACCCAGAAAAATAGGGATGGGAGAGAACTTTCCTACATTCAATGCGATGATCTGGCTGCTGAAAGTGGTGCCAATATTGGCTCCTAGCACTATTCCGATTGCCTGGCGAAAGGTGAGGGCCTTTGCATTTACCAATACAATGGCCATGATAATAACCGCGGAAGATGAATCAAGTATTAAGGTAATGACAATACCAGTAAGGATAGCGGTAAAAAGATTGCGGGTAAATTTTGCCAGCAGATTTTTTGCTTTTTTTCCCAGCAAATCTTTTAGTGCTTCAGAAATATGAGCAATAGCAAAAAGAAACAACCCAAGCCCTCCCAGAATAACCAGTAATGTTTCCATAATTTTCACGGTAAGGTATTTTTTTTATGTTACCTGAATATTATCTCAGGATATCCAACCAAAACATATTTCAAATGAATCTTTACCTGGGTCTACCATTACAATTTTTTTTATGGGGAGTCCTTCGACTCCAGTGGTCAAGTTATTGTTGAGGCAGTGGGCGTGTTTTCATCACAAAGACTTAATAATGCCGTAATGATAAGTTTATAATTAATGTCAAACTTTGTAAAACCTTTTGAATGCAAAAACGATATGTTGATGTTGTTGTAGTATCCGATCTCCATCTCGGCACCTACGCTTGCCATGCCAAAGAGTTCCTGGCTTATCTAAAAAGTATTTCTCCACGATTACTGATCCTCAACGGTGATATCATAGATGGATGGCAATTCAGTAAACATTATTTTCCGTCGGTACATATGGCAGTGATACAGGAAATCTTCCAACTACTTTCAGATGGCACAAGAGTCATCTATATCACCGGCAATCACGATGAAATATTGCGTCGCTATTCCGACATAAATCTTGGCAATTTTCAGCTTACCGATAAAGTAGTTTTCGAGATCAATGGCAAAATGACCTGGGTATTTCATGGTGATGTATTTGATCATACAACCAAAGGGCAGGCAAAACTCTGGACAAAATTGGGGAGTAATGGCTATGCATCATTGCTGGCACTTAACAGCTTTATTAACTGGCTGCTGATATTAGTGGGAAAGAAAAAGCTGTCATTGTCAAAAAGAATTATGGAACAATTTCACAAAAGAATGGTCAACATAGATGGCTTTGAAACTTTGGTTGCGGAACTGGCGATAGAAAAGCATTACGACAGTGTGATCTGCGGGCATATTCATCAACCCCAAAAAAGAGTTATCACAACAGATAAAGGATCCGTTACCTATCTCAACTCTGGTGATTGGGTAGAGCATCTTACAGCCCTGGAATTCCGTCACGGCGATTGGCATATCTATTCGTATGATGAAAAAATTATGAATTCAGAACATATTCAGTCACCCAAGCCGAAGCCTGAAGTAATGACCAATGAAATAGCTATATATCTCCATTTATTAACTAATCAACCGGCAATAAAATAATATGTATCTATAAAATCGCAACCATGAAAATTTTTTATGCAATTCAGGCTACCGGAAACGGGCATATTAGCAGAGCAATGGAGTTGCTGCCCCACATTGAGCAATATGGCGCTGTCGATTTTTTTCTGAGTGGTAATAATAGTAACCTGAACCTTGATGGACCTGTTAAATACCGGAGCAAGGGCCTTAGTTTATACTATAATTGCAACGGGGGTCTTGACTTGTGGCAACTGGCCAAAGGTTTTCAACCCTTTCGTTTGAAGCAGGAAATTAAAGAACTGCCGGTAGAAAAGTATGATCTGGTTATTAACGATTTTGATTACATCACAGCTGCAGCCTGTGCCCGAAAGAAAATACCGTCTATTCATTTTGGACACCAGGCCAGTTTTCAATCGGCCCTTACTCCAAGACCAAACATGAAAAGTACATCCGGAGAATGGATATTGAAAAATTTTGCGAAAGCTCCAGAATATGTCGGCCTGCATTTCAAACCATACGATAATTATATTTTTACTCCTATAGTCAAAAAGGCAATATTGGAGGCAGAACCAGGTGATGGAAACTATATTACTGTGTATCTTCCTTCCTATTGCGAGCCGCAACTAATCAACATATTTCAACCATTCGGTGATTTAAGATTTGAAGTTTTTACGGCGCAAACCACTCAAATCAAAAAGAACAAAAACATTACCTTTCTTCCGGTCAATAAAACATTATTTGATCAAAGCCTTATTAATTGTTCAGGTATTATAACAGGCGGCGGTTTTGAAACACCGGCAGAAGCCCTTCATCTTGGAAAGAAAATAATGACCATTCCCATCCGCGGCCAGTATGAACAGCAATGCAATGCAACAGCACTTGAGAAATTAGGGGTATTGAAGCTGAAAAGCATTGACAGTGATTTTGAAACCCACTTATATAAATGGATGAATCAGGCCAAAGCTATTAAAATGGATTATAGTCAATCCATTCCACAATGCCTGAATTTCCTCTTTAGCAGAAATGGTGCTGAGGAGTTTTATGAAGGGTATGCGGCAAATCTTACCAGGAAGACCAATGAGGGGATATCCATTTAATTATTATAAAAAAAACCACCCCGGTGCTTGCTCCGGGATGGTAACTGCATGAGGAAACTGACTGGTTGGGTAACTGCTAACCCCTTTCTTCCATTAACGACTGATGGATAAGAACTGTTGCAAAAATGGGCCTGTTATATTAGATCAGCATGAAGGCAGTATTACCTGTGTATTAATTTATGACCAATCCATTCAAGTTTACAATTCCGTCACAATTCGATAATCATTTCAACATCGCGGCTTAAGACTGTGTTCATATTGCAATTTGAAATTCGCCTGACAATTACAATCAGAACCAAAATTAATTTTCATTATGTCCGATTTTAACTTCCGCTGTAAAAAACTCCAGTTCCTTTTTTTCTTCCTTACGGTGTCATTCATGGCAATGGCGCAGCGGACCGTGAGTGGAAAAGTAATTTCAAATGACAAACAAGCCTTACCTGGCGCTACCATTGCAGTTAAGGGAGGTAAAGCAACAACAATTTCAAATGCTGCCGGTGAATTCAGTATTGCCGCCGATGAAAAAGACCTGTTGGTAATAAGCAATGTTGGGTATGGTATCCGGGAAGTAAAAGCAACGGAGTCGGGCGAAGTAGTTCTCACTGCCGAAGCAAGGAATTTAGATGAAGTAGTAGTGACAGCTTTGGGAATTAAGAAGGAAAAGAAAAAGCTGGGCTATGCTGTTCAGGAGGTAAAAGGTGAAGATCTTTTAAAGGCCCGGGAACCCAATCCTATTAACGGCTTAGTAGGTAAAGTAGCAGGCCTCACCGTAGGTATTAATGCTGAATTATTAGCGGCTCCCAATCTTTTATTGAGAGGTCGTGGTATCAATTTGTATGTGGTAGATGGTGTTCCTATCAATTCAGATACCTGGAATATTTCACCGGATGATGTTGAAAGTTATACCGTATTGAAAGGTGCCACAGCCTCTGCACTTTATGGTTCAAGGGGATTGAATGGTGCCATTATGATTACGACTAAAAGGGGTTCAAAAGATAAGCGGGGTTTCTCTATTGAGTTTAACAGCAGTACCATGATGGAAAAAGGATTTAACGCTATTCCAAAAGTACAGGATCTGTATGGCCCCGGCGATCATGGCAAATATGAATTTGTAGATGGTAAGGGTGGTGGTACTAACGATGCGGATTATGATGTTTGGGGCCCAAAATTCGAAGGTCAGTTAATTCCTCAATATGATAGTCCGGTAGATCCGGTTACAGGGATTCGTTCCGGAACACCCTGGGTTGCCCGTGGTAAAGACAACCTGAAACGTTTCATCCAGGCAGGGTTGCTTTCCACTAACAGTATTGCCGTTTCCTCAAAAACCGAAAAGGCGGATCTTCGATTTTCGTTATCAAATACCTATCAAAAAGGAATCGTTCCAAATACAAAATTAAACATAGCTAATTTTAATGTTTCGGCGGGTTACAATTTTACTGATAAGTTGAAGTTAGAGTCATACCTTAATTATAACCGACAGTTTACTCCCAATTTTCCGGATGTAACGTATGGTCCAAACAGTATCATTTATAATATTTCAATATGGGGAGGCGCCGATTGGGATATAGACCAGATGAGAAATTACTGGCAGCCTGGTAAAGAAGGAGTGCAATCCATTTTTGCAGAATATACCCGGTATCACAATCCATATTTTATGTCGAATGAGTGGTTACGGGGACATTATAAAACAGATATAACAGCTTATACAAAGCTTACCTATAAACTCAGTAAGAACTGGGACTTCCTGGCCCGCACCCAGGTAACAACCTATGATCTGTTCCGAAACGAAAAAATGCCCTTTTCCGCTCACCCCTACGGACGTGAAGAGGCAAGGGGCGATTACAGAGAAGATAAACGAAGCCTTTTTGAAAACAATACTGATATATTAACCACCTATACAAATAATAATATAATCAGTAATATTAGTTTCAAAGCATCAGTAGGTGGCAATATCCGTTCATTCAAATACAATTCAAGTTTTGTAACGACGGATTATTTGAATGTGCCCGGACTGTATGCTTTTGCTAATTCCAGAAACCCTTTAAAAGCAAGTAGCTTCCGGTCTGATATGCTTGTAATGAGTGCCTATGGATTTACTGATATTGGGTTTTACAAATACGCTAATCTTTCTATAACAACCCGGGTTGATAAATTATCAACTCTTCCAAAAGGAAACAATGTTTATTTCTATCCTTCAGCATCTTTAAGCACCGTTATATCAGATTATACCCAGCTACCACAGGCTATTTCATTTCTCAAAGTGAGAGGTTCGTATGCAAATGTAAAAGGAGGACTGACCCAGGCTTCCATTGGTGCCACCCCACAATCAAGTTATCCTATCGGATATGGAGGTGAATACTATTCTTCTTATGACGGGCCAACTTATGAAAACTCCGCTTCTTATACCACTCCATTGGTATACGATAATAAAGCCGGAGCATATTTCTCAAACACTATCAACAACCCCGACATCAAACCCTTTACATCTGAAGTTGTTGAAGCCGGAGTAGATATGCGTTTTATTAAGAATCGCATTGGTTTTGAAGCAACTTACTTTACGGCCAAGGATGGTCCGGGCATTTTTAAACTGCCGGTTTCCCAGGCAACAGGTTTTTCTGAAGCATTGGTAAATGGAATAACTACTACCAAAACCGGTATGGAATTAAGCGTAAATGGGTCAGCCCTGAGAAGTAAAACGGCAAAAGGATTCAACTGGGATGTGTTGGTAAACTGGTCAACATTTAAAGAAAAATATACCTCTTTCTATCCGGGCGTTAATGCCCTGAATACTTTTTTTAAAGTGGGTGACCGGGTTGATAAGTTATACGGATCTGCTTTTGTAAAAACCCCGGAGGGACAACTTATTAATGATGCAGGTGGAAGACCTTTCAGAACGCCGGTGAGGCAATTTCTTGGTAACATGAACCCGGATTGGGTATGGGCGGTAAATAACAGTTTCAGGTATAATAATTTCATGTTTAGTTTCCAGTTTGATGGACGGGTAGGTGGAAAAATGATTAATTATATCCAACAGCAAACCTATAGAGGTGGTCGTCACATAAACACTGTAGAAGGAGCTATGGGTGTGGCCAGAGAGCAGGATTATCTCGGTGTAAAATCCTGGGTTGGCCAGGGCGTGGTTGTAAGTAATGGCGCAGCTATACAATATGATGTTGATGGAAAAGTGACAAACTATAAGGACTTACAATATGCAGCCAATACAACAAAAACGTTCTTGCAGGACTATATAAGTTTTTATTACAACACCAATGAAGGCAATCTCATAACCAAAACCTTTGCCAAACTGCGTGAGGTAATAATTGGATATACACTTCCGCAAAATATATTAGGCAGAACATTTATCCGCCAGGCTAGTTTGTCATTAGTTGGCCGCAATCTGTTATATTTTTCAAAGTATAAAGATGTTGATATGGATCAGTATCCTGGGGTCAACAATTCATCTTCATTACAAAGTCCAACTACCAAAAGGTATGGAGTAAACTTCAACATCACGTTTTAATTTGTGCATATTCAAAAAAAGAAAAAAAATGAAACACGTAATAATCATAATTCCTGCTATGCTGGTAACCTTTGCTTTTTTAACCAGTTGCGAAAAAAAATTTGATGAAAATGAACGCAATCCTAACCGGGCAGTGGAGGTAAGCCCTGACCTTGTATTCAGAGGTGTTACGGCAGACATGAACACCGATGGTCCCTGGAGTTTAGTCAGCAGGTGGAACCAATTTGATTGCTGCAATTATAATTACTATGGCGACCAGCGGTACGACTGGACCGAGGCCTCGTTGAATTATGCTACTCTGAAAAATGTGATTAAAATGGAAGAAGAGGCAAAGCGGGCCGGGAATCCCGATATAAATCCTTACAGTGCATTGGGAAAATTTTTCAGAGCCTTTTTCTTTTATCGTATGACCAACCTGGTGGGTGATCTGCCAATGACAGAAGCATTGAAAGGATTAGAAAATCCAAACCCAACGTATGATTCCCAGAAAGATGTTTTTATGCAAATCCTGCAATGGCTTGAAGATTCAAATAGTGAGCTTGCGCAATTACTCTTAGCCGGAAATAAAACATTGGATGGGGATATATATTTTAAAAATGATCTCAGGCAATGGCAAAGAACGGTCAATACGTTTCGTTTAAGAGTATTAATTAGTTTAGGTAAAAAAGAGGCTGATGCAATGCTGAATATAAAGCAACAAATTACCGGCATACTGAATGATAATTCAAAATATCCAATAATGAATGGAAGAGAAGATAACCTGCAGTATATCTACAGTGTTGTCAATAAGTATCCTTCTAATCCGGACAATCTTGGGTTTGATGCAACACGATATAATATGTCCGCTACCTACCTGAATAAGTTGGTTGAATTAAAAGATCCCCGTGCCTTTATCACTTCCGAACCGGCTACCAAACAATTGGCTGCTGGAAAAACACCTGCTGATATCACAGCTTATGTTGGTGCAAATCCGGGTGAGGACCTGGCCAATATGTCTTCTAAAATGGCGGATGCAGAAAATGGCGAATATTCTGTACGGAGCCGGTCCAGGTTTTATTCTAACTATGGCGGAGAGCCGGGCATCATTATTGGCTTTGCTGAAATGTGTTTCAATATTGCTGAGGCTATTAACCGGGGTTGGGTGGTTACAGGTTCCGCAGAGGATTGGTATAAAAAAGGGATTAAAGCATCTCTTGAATTTTATTCAGTACCAACAGAAGCTCCCGGTATCATTTCTAAGGTTTACATGGGAAATATCTTTCTGGTCAACTTTGATTTTGAAAATAATTATTACCAACAGACGGCCGTAAAATACAAGGGCAATAATGTGAGTGGCCTGGAACAGATATTGACTCAAAAATACCTGGCTTTTTTTCAGAATTCCGGACGCGAAGCTTACTATAACTGGCGAAGAACAAATGTTCCTGTTTTCCTGACCGGAACAGGAACAGGAAATAGCGGGGTTATTCCTAAACGGTACCAATATCCATCATCTGAACGTACAACCAATGGCGAAAACTGGAATACAACTTTGCAAAATCAGTTTGGCGGCAAGGATGATATCAATGCAGAAATGTGGCTGATTAAATAATATGTTCAGTAAACAACAGCTATAAAACACTGATTCAGTTTTAAAGACAAGCGGAGCATCATGCAGTGCTCCGTTTTCTTTTCAATTAGATTTGCAACCATGTGGCTTATGAATATATTCGCCGGAATTCTATTGTGTTAATTTTTTATAAATGACAAGAAAACGATGTTCTTAGGCGAATAATAAAGTCAGGGAAACAAAATATCTTAGAACAAAATTGCAAGGCTATGAATATAATAAAAGAATATTTTCTTTTTTTAATCTTAATTATCTCATCCATACTGCTGAATGCGCAAAGACAGGTTAATGTTTTACAAGTTCCTGGTAAAAATGAATTCTGCAAAATAGATGAAAAAGGGAAAAGCGTCCTTCCTAGCGGCAGGTATCTCACACCCGCTGGCAAGTTGATACGGATAACCCATGATCCCTTTGGTATGGCCATTTCTCCTGATGGTAAAAAGGCTGTTACACTTCATAATGGAGTTTTCACTATCATAGACCTCTCTTCCCTTTCGCATACCAGAATTCCTTCTTATGATGGCCGGCTTACCTCACCATTATCCAGTGGTTCCTTTCTGGGCGTTGCCTTTGCTTCAGATTCTAAAACTATTTTTCTGAGTGGTGGTGACAATGGTGCCGTAATTATATATGATATTTCCACCTTGATGCGTCTTGATTCAATATCATTAAATGGGAAAATAGATAATGTCAATTTTGATGACAGTTTTACCTCCGATCTTTTGTTGAATGACAATAAGAATGAATTGCTGGTGTTAGACCGGGGCAATTTCAGGATGGTTCGCATTGATCTTACTTTAAAAAAAATTACAGCTTCCATTAAGGTAGGCCGTCAGCCATTCGGGCTTTCATTAAGCCCGGATAAGAAAACTGCATTTGTCGCCAATGTTGGTATGTATGAATACCCATTGGTAACCGGGATGGATTCTTCCAACTATAACGAGATGATGGTTAACTGGCATCCTTATGCCGACAACACAAAGGAATCAATTAACGGGACCATCATTGATGGAAAAAAAATTCCGGGCGTTGGCAGCCCTTTGGCTCCGGAAGCAATGAGCGTATTTACTATTGATCTGGCGTCTAATAAAGTCATCAACAAATTTAAAACAGGCCACCAGGTGGGACAAATGATCGAAGATGCAGAAGTAGTTGGCGGGGCAAGTCCGAATTCTATTGCAGTTGGGAGTAAATATGCCTATGTCACCAACGCTACCAATGATAATATTTCTGTGATCGATACCAGGAGCCGGAAGATTATTTCTCATATTCCTATCCGGGCAGACAAAAGGATTGATAAATACAGAGGTCTGCTACCATTTGGAATTGCGCTCAGCAAGGATGAGAAGACGCTCTATGTGGCCTTACTTGGTTTCAATGCAGTAGCGGTTATTGATGTGATCACACACAAAACAAAAGGATTAATTCCTACGGGTTGGGGACCGGCAAGAGTACTCCTTTCCAAAGATGAAAAAGAAATGTATGTCATCAGTTGCCGCGGTCTGGGGGCAGGTCCCAATGGAGGGAAAGATTTTATAAAACCTGCTCAGGGTACTTATATCGGGGATGTTCAGTTGGCCTCTTTTCAGAAAATAAATATACCCGATAGCAGGCAATTAGCTGCTTATACCAGGCAGTCCATCAACAATACTTTTCAATCGGTTGCGATAGCGGACGACGCCAGGCACCCTCTTCCTCCCTTGCCGAATATGAGGAAAAGCCCGGTTAAACATATTGTCTATATCACAAAAGAAAACAGAACATACGATGAAGTTCTGGGACAAATGAAAACGGGGAAGGGTGATAAGACCCTGGCCCGGTATGGAGTAAATGTAAACGTTTCAGACATAAATGACACATTGAAAGTTGCCAATGCCGATGTGATGCCCAACCATACCAAATTAGCATCAGAATTTTCCTACGCCGATAATTTTTATTGTGATAGTGATGCCTCTATCCATGGGCACCACTGGATGGTAGGGGTAATACCTAATGAATGGGTGGAAACTAATTCCAGCGTAAGTAAAACCGCGAAAATTTTTTCCAAAGCTCCGGGCCGCCGATTTCCGGGTAGCACGGGAAGTATGGATCCGGAAGATTATGCTGAGATCGGTGGACTATGGGAAGCATTGGAGCGAAACAAGATATCATTTTACAATTTTGGTGAAGCAAATGAAACAGCCCATGTGAGGGAAGAATGGCATGATACCTTGACTGGAGCTGCCCATGCTGTGATGGTGCCTATGCAGAAAGCCTTATGGAGCCGGACTTCTCACAACTATGCCGGTTATAATACCAATATTCCTGACCAGTTCAGGATGGAACAATTTGAATCGGAGTTTACCAAAATGTGGATTGACGGGAAAGAAGAAATGCCGAAGTTGATCACTATGCAGGTGCCTAATGATCATGGAGCGGGTGTGAGACCTGAGCATGGTTATCCCTATGTACATTCCTACATGGCGGATAATGACCTGGCAGTGGGAAGAATTCTGCATTTTCTTTCGAGAACAAAATATTGGAAAAACATGCTGGTTATTGTTACAGAGGATGATCCCCAGGGAGGTGTTGATCACGTGGATGCTCACCGCAGTGTGCTGATGATGGCCGGCCCCTACATAAAACGGAATTATGTATCGCATACACACGCCAATTTCGGTTCCATTCTGAAATTGATCTATAATATTCTTGGAGTCAACTATGTAAATCAATATGATGTAACCGCTTCCCTGCTCAGCGATTTCTTTACCAATAAACCTGATTACACTCCTTATTCTTTGGTGATGCCGGACAAGAGAGTCTTTGATCCGCAGGAAGCAATGAAACGGTATAACAAAACCATCGATTGGCGGAAAATTCAACAGGGGCCCGAAATGGATGATGAGGATGAGCAGAGGACTGATCATTACAAAAAGAAAAACTAAACATTATAAGTTGCACTTTACGTGTATGCAGTTAAAATAAAAGCCGCCTGTTTATTTTAATAGGTATTAAAAGTAAAAAATTCTTGGTGAATCATGGAGGTTAAACTACCCATTTAATTACTGAGTTTCATTCAGCGCAATACATAAAATCATTCAGTAAATTTTATAATTAATTTAGTTCACATCCGCAGAAAAATAGTACTATGAAATTGTTTATCATCAGCATCGCTATCCTGCAGACAATCGTCGCCAGTTCACAAGATATCCAGCCTCAAAAAGTTACCCTTCCCAACGGGTGGACACTTTCTCCAGCAGGCCGTTCACTGCCATTAGGTGATCTGCCTTTAAATATAGCAGTTTCAAAAACAGGAAAACTAATGGCTGTCACTAATAATGGGCAGAGTGTACAAAGCATTCAGCTTATTGACCCCGGTACCGAAAAAATTCTGGATAATGTTATAGTTCCAAATGCATGGTATGGGTTAAAATTCAGCAGTGATGAAAAAAATTTATATGCAAGCGGTGGTAATGATAATTGGATATTAAAGTACTTGGTTTCTGGAAAAAACCTTTTATTGGTTGATAGCATTCCACTTGGAAAAAAATGGCCAACTAAAATTTCTCCAGCCGGTATTGAGATCGATGACCTGACGAAAATAATGTTTGTCGTTACAAAAGAAAATAACTTATTATACATGGTTGATCTTACTTCAAAAAAAGTAATACTTCAACAAAAACTGGGTGAGGCGGCTTACGGTTGCATGCTGTCTGGTAATAAAAGGGAACTGTATATTTCATTATGGGGCGGAAAAAAAGTACTGGTATTCGATATTGCTTCAAAAAAAATTGTATCAGAAATAAGTGTAGGTGAAAATCCCAATGAATTGCTCCTCTCTAAAAACGGCAAATATCTTTTTGTAGCCAATGCCGGTGATAATTCTGTTTCAGTCAGTGATATTACAAAAAGAAAAGTACTGGAAGTATTAAATGCTGCTTTATATCCTGATTCGCCAACAGGCTCTGCCAGCAATGGTTTGGCATTAAGCGAAGACCAAAAGACCCTGTATGTAGCCAATGCGGATAATAATTGCCTGGCTGTATTTGATGTGAGCAAGCCCGGCTTCAGTAAATCAAAAGGATTTATTCCAACAGGCTGGTATCCTACCAATGTAAAAGTCGTAGGCAAAAAAATTTTTGTAAGCAATGGAAAGGGTTTTACATCCTTAGCCAATAAAAAAGGGCCCGATCCTTCGAAAAGCGATGAACAAGTGAATTATCAGCATGGGGATTATAAAAAACAGCAAAGTAAGATTGAGTATATCGGTGGTTTGTTTAAAGGAACGTTGAGCGTTATCGATGAGCCAACCACGGCAAAACTGGCTGCTAATTCCAAAACAGTGTATGAAAACACTCCGTATACAAAAGAAAGAGAGTTGAATTCAAAAGGCGAACCGGGCAACCCCATCCCAATGAAAGTGGGTGATCCATCACCAATAAAGTATGTATTTTATATTATCAAAGAAAATAGAACCTACGACCAGGTATTAGGCGATATACCAGAAGGTAATGGGGATACAAGCCTTGTATTATTTGGTGAACTCATAACTCCTAACCAACATAAATTGGCAAAAGAATTTGTATTGCTGGATAATTTTTATGTAGATGGTGAAGTAAGTGCAGACGGACATAATTGGAGTATGGCGGCCAATGCAAATGATTACCTGGAGAAAACATGGCCTACTGATTATGGCGGGCGTGGTGGGCAATATGATTCAGAGGGGAACAGGGAGATCGCCAACCCCGACCGCGGCTTTATTTGGGATTATTGTAACAGGGCGGGAGTGAGTTACAGAACCTATGGCGAGTTTGCCGATAACTATAAGGCCAATTTAAAGGTATTAGAAGATCACTTTTGTCCATATTATACCAGTTGGGATGAGAAGGTAAGAGATACTACCCGGTTTTATCAATGGAAAAAAGAGTTTGATTCCCTGTTGGCTGTTAATGCAGTCCCTTCATTTAATTCATTAAGGTTTATCAATGATCATACAGAAGGATCTACTATTGGAAGGCCTACTCCTTTTGCTCATGTAGCGGATAATGATTGGGCGGTAGGACTTTTCGTTGAGCATTTGTCAAAAAGTTCTATCTGGAAAGAAACCGCCATTTTTATAGTGGAGGATGATGCACAAAACGGACCTGATCATGTGGATGCGCACAGAACGACGGCATACCTGGCCGGGGGTCTGGTAAAAAGAAAGCGGGTGGATCATACCATGTATTCTACTTCCTCTATGTTGCGAACAATTGAACTCATTCTTGGCCTGCCACCTATGAGCCAGTACGATGCTGCAGCAGAACCGATGTGGAGGTGCTTTTCTTCTACTCCTGATCTTAGCCCTTTTCAATCTGTAGCCGCCAATGTTGATCTTAATGAAAGGAATACAAAGAACACTGCCAGTGCAAGGCTGAGTGAAACTCTTGATTTCAGCAAAGAAGACCGCATTCCCGATCTGGTGTTCAGTGAAGTGATTTGGAAAGCAGTAAAAGGAGAAGAAAGTAGTATGCCGGCGCCCAGAAGAAGTGCTTTTATAAAAATGATGAAAGAGGAAGAAGACGATTAATAGATAAAAATGAAAAAACCATTATTAACTATACCGGTACTTTTTTCTGTCCTGGTTGTTACAGCGCAACAAACCGAAGAAGATAAAAAAGATACGATTGCCCGCTCATTGGGTGAAGTAGTGGTGACTGCTCAGCGGCATCAGCAGCAAAGCTTATTGGTGCCATACTCCGTGAATACTTTATCGCAGCAATATATTGGGGAGATGAATTCCCGTTCCACACCTGAAGCATTAACGGGAATGAATGGAGTGTTTGTACAAAAAACAAATCATGGTGGTGGTTCACCATTTGTAAGAGGGTTAACGGGCAATCAAACACTCATACTTATAGATGGAATACGAATAAATAACTCAACATTTCGTTATGGTCCCAATCAATACCTCAATAGCATTGATCCTTATACGATTAAACGTATTGAAGTAGCTAAAGGAACCGGTTCAGTACAGTATGGTACAGATGCGTTAGGAGGAGTAGTGCATATTCTTACCCGTGATCCACAGTTTGCAACAGATAAACCTGCATTGCACGGAAGAGTGATTGGTAAATACATGACGGATGATATGGAGAAGACGGTCCGTGGCGAAGCCCGGTATTCGGGTAAAAAATTTGCATTGCTCACAGGGATAGTAAAAAAGAATTTTGGTGACCTGGCAGGCGGAGATACAACAGGCAGGCAGTCTCCTTCCGGTTACGATGAGTGGTCGTTGGATACGAAAGCAAAATTTCTGCTGAAACAAAATATAGAGCTAACCGTGGCTAACCAGTTTTTACAACAACAAAATGTTCCGGTTTATCATAAAGTAGTGCTGGAAAATTTTGCTGTCAATGAAATGGATCCTCAACAACGGTTACTGAGTTATGCAAGAATGAATAGGCAGGGTAAAGCTTCTTTTTTTAAAGAAACAGAAATAACGTTTTCTTTTCAGCAAACTATTGAAGGGCGTAACAGCCGGAAGAATGGAAGCAACAGTTTAAAGAAAGAAAGGGATAAGATCAATACCATTGGTTTTACAACAGATATTTTTTCAGAGTTTAATAAAGGATGGACAGCCAACTCAGGTATTGAGTTGTATTATGATAAAGTAGGAAGTACCCGGGAAGATATCAATACACAAGCGGGAGAGTCATCACCCAAACGGGGTTTATACCCGGATGATTCCCGTTATGGTAACTATTCGCTGTATTCATTGCATCATTTCCGGTCGGGCAAATGGATTGCAGATGCCGGGTTACGGATCAATACATTTGATATCCGTATCAGCGATACAACGTTGGGTAATGTAAAAATTTCTCCTTCCGCATGGGTAGGCAATGCAGCGTTGATGTACCAGCTTGGTGGAGGTCAAACTGTTTATACCTCGTTCAGCAGTGGCTACCGTGCGCCGAATGTAGATGATATGGGAACATTGGGAATAGTTGATTTCCGCTATGAAGTGCCCACCGCTGATTTGAAACCGGAAAAATCACAACATACGGAATTAGGGTACAAGTTTCAAACAAAAAAATTAAGTGGAACGATAGCTGCTTACTACATGCATTTGGCTGATCTGATCACAAGAGTGAAATCAGATGGTGAAATCATTAGCGGTTATCAGGTTTATCAAAAAGAAAATACTGAAGCGGCTTATATCAAAGGGTTCGAAACAGAGTTAAACTGGAATGTGATAAAGCAACTAAACATCATTGGAGGCATTGCTTACTCTTACGGGCAAAGTTTAAGCAAGCATGAGCCATTGCGTCGTATTCCACCCTTTAACGGAAGATTGACGAGTACATACAGAAATAATAGATGGTTTGCCGCAACGGAATTTCAGTTTGCTTCGCATCAAAAAAGATTAGCACAGGGAGATAAGGATGATAACCGTATTCCTGCAGGAGGTACGCCGGGCTGGAAAGTATTGAATTTTTTTGGCGGATATAAATTGGCCTTGCTTCAATTAAATGCAGGGGTACAAAATATTTTAAATGAAGATTACCGTACACATGGATCGGGTATCAATGCAGTGGGAAGAAGCGCCTGGTTATCTATAAATTTAAATTTTTAGTTTATGCTACAACCAATAGAAGAAAGGATAAATGAAATTTTTGAGTTGTATCAAAAATATGGCGATGAAGATTATATCGGCGAGCCCGTTTCGCAGGTAGAGCACATGTGCCAGGCGGCACAATTAGCCGAAGCGGAAGGCTATCCTGAAGAAATAATACTGGCCGCCTTCTTTCATGATATCGGGCATTTTTGTGAAAACCTTATGCCGGTTCAGCAGATGGATGGGTTTGGTGTAGTGGATCATGAAAAGCTCGGCGCTGATTATTTACGCAGCAAAGGTTTTTCCTCAACTATTGCAAGCCTGGTAGAAAATCATGTGCAGGCAAAAAGATATTTAACCTATCATTTCCCTTCTTATTATGAACAATTATCAGAAGCCAGTAAAAAAACATTGGAGTTCCAGGGTGGTATGATGACACTAGAAGAAGCCATGCTTTTTGAATCAGGTGGACTCTTCGACCTGCACATCAAGCTTCGCCGGTGGGATGAAAAAGCAAAATTGGAAAAACAACCGATGCCGCCGCTTCAAAAGTATAAAAACATGGCCATCCGGCATTTGGTTTCCAGCCAATCGCTTGCAAAGAATTAAACTTTTGTTCATATAGAGTAAAGCATCAGGGCTTTGGTTTATGGTAACTTGTTTAAAATTTAAATATGTCAGTGAGACTCGCCGTATTTGATATAGCCGGTACTACCGTTGCCGATGATCATGCCGTAGCAAATGCTTTTTGCAAAGCATTTGAATCGCAAGGGTATGATGAAGTGTCCGAAGAGGATGTAAAGCCACTCATGGGGTATAAAAAGCCTCTGGCTATTCGTATGGTATTGGAAAAACTGGGTATTGATTGGGACATAGAGCTGATAGAGGATATTCATGAAAAATTTGTAAGTGAGATGATGGATTATTATGAATATTCTCCGGAAGTAAAACCAATGTTGCAAGCTGAAAATGTTTTTCTTCTATTGAAGGAGAAAGGAATAAAAGTAGCGCTTAATACAGGATTCTCGAAAGATATAGCTGATGTAATCCTTCGCCGTCTTCAATGGATGGAGAAAGGGTTGATCAATGATTACATTGCCAGCGACGAAGTAGAAGAAGGAAGACCGCAGCCTTTTATGATACAAACACTCATGCAGCGTAGCGGTATTGATGATTCAAAAGAAGTGATAAAGATCGGTGATACCGAAGTAGATATTAGTGAAGGCCGTAACGCCGGATGCGCTTTGGTGATTGCTGTAACAACAGGCGCTTTTACAAGGGAAAAACTACAGGAATATAATCCTGACCATATCATTGATGATCTTTCCCAATTACCTGCGTTAATTTTTTAGACCGTGCCTGCTTTCACCGTTACATTGCAAACGACCGGGAACAAACGCATCGTTGTCGCTATTAGTGCAGCAATGATCGCCTTTCTGGCCTATTCATCTGTCTATGCTTTTCGCAAGCCTTTTACCGTCGCCACTTTTGAAGGAATTAGTTTTTTGGGCGTCTCTTATCAAACCCTGCTTATCATCAGCCAGGTGATCGGTTACATGCTCAGTAAATTCTACGGAATAAAATTTATAGCTGAATTAAAAAGATCCTGCCGCTGGAAAAAAATTATTATTCTTATTGCTATTGCCTGGTTATCTCTTTTATTTTTTGCGATCACACCGGCGCCTTTTGGGATGCTCTTCTTTTTTGTCAATGGCTTTATGCTGGGTTTTATGTGGGGCGTTATTTTTAGTTATGTAGAAGGAAGGCTGGGAACTGATTTCATCGGCTCCGTTATGGCGGTCAGTTTTATTTTTGCCGGAGGGTTTACCCGGTCGGTGGCTAAATGGCTAATGCTGGAATGGGAAATAACGGAGCAATGGATGCCTTTCATGACGGGGCTATTATTTATTTTGCCGTTGATTCTTTTCATCGGGCTTCTGGAAAAAATACCTCAGCCGGATGAAGCCGATGTAAAAGCAAGGACAGAAAGAGTGCCTATGAATAGAGCCGATAGAAAAAAGTTTTTGAAATTATTTGGAACAGGAATTATCATTATCACGATTACCTATTCCTTCCTTACTATCATCCGGGATGTAAGGGACAATTACATGGCCAATATGTGGAATGAATTAGGTTATGGAAGAGATGCAGCTATTTTTACTAAAACAGAAACTACCACTTCTATAATTGTATTGTTGGTAATGAGCTTTCTGGTTTTGATACGAAATAATATAAATGCTTTTCGCATCATTCATATAGTGATCACCGGTGGTTTTCTAATAGCGGGAATTTCGTCATGGTTGTTTGTAACCGGTAAAATGGATGGAGCTCTCTGGATGCAATTAGTAAGCCTGGGATTATATATGGCGTACATACCGTTCAACTGTATTTTTTTTGAACGAATGATCGCTTCTTTCAGGATAGCAGGAAATGTTGGCTTTCTTATTTATATAGCGGATGCTTACGGCTACCTCGGAAGTGTCATCATTATGCTGATAAAATCATTTCTGGAGATTAAACTGCAGTGGACATGGTTTTATTCCAATAGCGTTATTATTTTCTCTTTAATAGGAGTAATAGGTACCCTGGTATCCTTATTTTATTTTAATAAAAAAGTTCACTTGCAAAATCAATAATTATGACACCACGTTCAGCTATTGTTATTGGCGCAGGTATTGTAGGTTTGGCCACCGCAAGAGCTCTGGCCGTGAGGGGCTATCAGGTAAAAGTGATGGAAAGGAATGCTAAAGCGATAGGAGCATCTATCCGCAACTTCGGTATGATATGGCCCATCGGTCAGCAGGATGGAGAATTGTATGAAAGAGCAATGCTGTCGCGACAGATATGGAAAGAGGTTTGCGACAGTGCGGATATCTGGTATGATGAAGCAGGTTCATTGCATTTGGCGCACAACAAAGATGAATGGAATGTATTACAGGAGCTTTCTGCTATCTACTATCATCGTAAGTACAAATTATTAAATGCTGATGAAACAATAAACAGATCAATTGCTATAGTGCAGGATGGATTATCAGGTAGTTTATTCAGTCCTGATGAATTAATTGTTGACCCAAAACAAGCTATAGCTAAAATTTCCTTATGGCTTACAGAGAAGTATGGAGTAGAGTTTATATTCGGAAAAGCTGCAACGGATATTTCTTATCCTTCTGTTTATACCGGAAGCGAAGAATGGGAGGCTGATGAAATTTATGTTTGCGGCGGCGCCGATTTTGAAACCTTGTATCCACAATTGTTCGCGGCTGCACCTATTACCAAATGCAAACTGCAAATGATGCGTATGGCTCCTCAGCCTGATAATTACCGGATTGGCCCGGCACTTTGCGGCCCTTTATCGCTGATACATTACAATGCATTTAAAGTGGCAGGCTCACTTAATGAATTAAAAAAGAGATTCGAAGTTGAATATCCTGATTATATTAAATGGGGCATTCATGTGATGGTCTCTCAAAATCAGTCGGGAGAATTAACAGTAGGTGATTCACATGAATATGGGCATACACATGACCCCTTTGACAAGCAATATGTCAATCAGCTCATTTTAGATTATCTCAAAAAATTTGCCCGGTTCAAAGATGAAAGTATAGTGGAAACCTGGAACGGTATTTATCCAAAGCTCACCAATGGACAAACTCAACTCGTAGCAGAACCAGAGCAGGGAGTAACTGTCATTAATGGATTGGGCGGGGCGGGTATGACACTCAGCTTTGGATTGTGTGAGCAATTGATAAATAAAAGACAATTGGCCAATCAGAATATTATTTCACTATAGTTTTTATTCCTAAGCGCAGGAGCGGTGTGTTCATTTGATACCGGCATACCGTTTCCTGCCACTATTATTCTTTTAAAATATTTATTTCCGCCATTTCCTGTCCGGGACCGTCCATTTTGTTTTTATTCGCTTTCTTTTTTACTTCTTTGGTCTTTTTGGGAGTTTTCTCTTTAATTCCTTCGCTTAAAAGTTTTGAAGCTTTTTTAATGCGGGTTTCAAATTTTCTTTTTCCCAGTATTTCTTTTAACGCCGGCAATAAAGTTGATAGCTGGGCGGTTATTTGCTGATTAATTTCTTTTTTCAGCGAAATGCTTTTTGACGTGTTTGATTTACTCTTTGCCATCGCACTATAGTTTATGATTTGATAACATAAAAATAATACATGAAAACATTTTTCAATGTTAAGTTTTGAAAATTGCTCCAGTTTTATAACTGTGGGGTAGGTAAGTGATAGCTGCATATTGTTCACGGATTTACCGGGAAGGAATATTTGAAAAAGCTATTCCACGCATTGAGGAATGGTCTGGCTGCAATTTATTTTAAAAGACTTGCCGGAATTCATCCAGCTGTGCAGATGATTTTTAAAATCAACATCAATGCTTTTTATTTTTATATACCCAATTGTTTTAATGCTGTCCGGTGTATTGCTGTTCATCCTGGCGGCGGATAGGAATGGAAATTATTTTTTTGCCAGGATGCAGGGCTTCCGTCGGTGTTTCGAAGCCGCCGCCGGTAATGCTTCCCGAACAGTGAATATAGCTTTGATTGAAAAAGAATTTATTAACCGGCAGGAAAATACGATTGCCCTTTGCGATTAGGCTGTTCTCTTAACAATAACATGTTCCTCGCTTAACTGCCTGTTCATATTCGATTTCTTTCTTTGCAAAACCTTCGTCAGTGAAAAACATTCTTACCTGCTTCATTTTTTTTTCTGCAATGCCTTTGCTGCAATCAGAGAAAGGTATCTCCGCCAGGCGGCCCGCAAAAATAAAAAAGCAATTTTCCGGAGACCCTGCATCTAATCTTTTTGTTATTACCATTGATGGTTTCCGATGGCAGGAAATATTTATCGGCCCGGAGGCTTCACTTATTAATGACACCGCATACACGCAGGATACGGCTACGATGAAAATGCTGTACTGGGCAGATAGTGAAAAGGAAAGGCGTCAGAAATTGATGCCTTTTTTTTGGAACATACTTGCCAATAAAGGACAATTGTATGGCAACCGGCATTTTAATAATAAAGTAAACACGGCCAATATCTACAATTTCTCCTACCCTGGTTACAATGAAATATTTACCGGGAATACAGACCTGCTTGTTTTATCCAATAGAAAGAAGAAGAATGCAAATATAAATGTGCTCGAATACCTGAACAGCAAAGAAGAATTTAAAGGAAAAGTAGTAGCCTTCACTTCCTGGGATGTTTTTCCCTATATATTAAATGAGGAAAGAAGCGGTATGATGATCAACAGTGGTTATGAAAACATAGAAGGTGAATTAATCTCTGGCGGGCAGAAGGAAATAGACAAGGTGCAAACAGAAGGAGTATATAATAAAGGAGGTACAAGATATGATCAGCTTACTTTTTTAGCAGCTCAAGAATATATTCAGTACCACAAGCCGAAAGTGATGTTTCTGGGATTGGGAGAAACAGATGAATATGCCCACAGCGGGCGTTACGATCTGTACCTCGAACATGCCAATAAAGTGGATCGTATGCTGGCAGAATTATGGCATTGGGTACAAACAACGCCAGGTTATAAAGACAACACTTCGTTACTTATTACTACCGATCACGGACGCGGCAGGCTGGATAAAAACTGGACATCGCATAGTACATTTATCCGCGGTTCCTCACAAACCTGGCTGGCGATGATAGGACCTTCTATACTCCCATTGGGTGAAATAAAAGTAGATCAGCAGTTGTACCAGGCACAAATAGCAGGCATGATTGCGGAATTGGTGGGAGAAAATTTCGGAAAGGAATTTAGTACGGCCGGAATCTTTTTTAAAAACAACCTGGCAAAATAATTAAGATTTTATTCCTTATAAAAATACACCCCAAAAGCTCAGGGTGTTTTTGCAACTTTATGAAATTGTTTATTTCAAATTCAAACTTTCAGCCGCTTTTTTTAATAAATCTATTCCTGTATTTCTTCCTTCCAATGTTACCAGCAACCGGTCGCCCGCCAGGTATGTGAGAGTGGAACGATTATTACTTTTGTTCAGGTGTTCAACTGCTTTTCCACCATTGAACTCAATTGTCTTTGTATATTCCTCATCACTCTCCGATTGAAAATTCATCATGCCCAGGTATTGCATACTATAAATACCTGCGCCTGCCTGGCCTGCGCAGTCAAATATTTTCAATTCCAGTTGAGTAGAATCATTGATTGTATAATCTCCTTCTGCATATGCTGCTCCCATAGCACTATTGGCTGAAAATTTAGACCGTTTTGCACCGGCTAATTCATCTGGCAGCAAAGCCTTCATTTGGTCGAGTGTGTAAGGAGAAAGCTTTTGCAATTCTTCTGTTTTCTTTTGAAAGTCGTCAGCCACCTTTACCATATCGTTGGTTTCAAAAGTGGTAGTGGTTTTGCCATCCTCGCTTGTTACATAAACTCCCGGTTTTTTATTGTTATTACAGGCCGCGGCCAGCAGGAATAAAACAATGATGAATAAGAATTGCAGTTGTTTCATAATAAATAGTTTTTGGTTTTGAGCACATAAATGTAAATAATTTTGATACTAATAGGCCAGGAGATGGACCCATTGGTCTGATATAAGGGAAAATGACAAAGGAATTCTTTCACAGCTGGATAAATTTATTAATTTTACTCCCTGCTGACCCGCCAGTTTTATAGATCCCTCCTTTGAATTTTCCTGGATTCATTTCTGTATTAGTAAATTTTCTTTATGAGAAGGCTTATTACCTGTTTTTTGTTCACTGTTACCCTCATTGCCTTTACATCCTGCGCCACTTTTAAAAAGGATTGTAACGGGGTGAGGCATTATAAACATAAGGGCGGGTTTTATATTTGATCCTGCCGCCGCTCCATTTTATTTTAAGTTGGTAGATTTACTTTTGAAACAGCAGGCATGCTGAAAAGGATCTTATACTATTTGCGTCTTTTAAAATCAAAATTATTTGGTGGTATGACCATATTTTCAAAAATTATCTCAGGCGAAATTCCCAGTTATAAAATTGCTGAGAATGAAAGATTTTATGCATTCCTGGATATCTTCCCGCTACGTGAAGGGCATGTGCTTGTTGTACCTAAATCAGAGACAGATAATTTTTTCGATCTTCCGGATGAATATTTAAGCGAACTGCTATTATTTGCCAAACCTATAGCAAAGGCCATTGAATTATGTTTTGATTGCAATCGTTGCGGTATTAGTGTAATTGGATTGGAAGTGCCGCATGCTCATCTGCACTTGATCCCTATCAATAATGCCAATGATCTCAATTTTACCCAGGCTAAGATGAAAGTAACTGAAGAAAGGATGAAGCAGATACAAGAAATGATCGTTGAAAAATTGAAATAATGAAATTCTTTCTCGTATTTACCAGTACAGAATTACTTTATTGAATGGCAGGAAGAGAAGGAACTTTTATTAAATTAAAGAAATAATCATTTCACCAGTCTACCTGGATTATTCTTTATAAAAGCCTCCCAGCCTCTGTTTTCCTTTCCGATGGTAGCCAGCAGGTTATTTGTCTGGAAATGATGACAAACAGCAACAGCCAAGGCATCAGTGGCATCAAAAGAATGGGGTTCTTCTTTTAATGTAAGTAACTCCCGGAGCATTTTCCATACTTGTTCTTTTCCGGCATTACCATTTCCGGTTACAGACTGTTTTACTTTTTTAGGTGAATACTCCGTTACCGGCAACCCGGCTTGAATGGCAGCCGCAATGGCTACACCCTGTGCTCTGCCCAATTTTAACATACTCTGCACATTCTTTCCAAAAAAAGGAGCTTCAATTGCGAATTCGGTGGGTTGATATATTCTTATTAGATCATCTACTTTTTCATGTATTAATTGCAGGCGCTGGTAATTATCTTTTTTGGAAGATAATCTTAACACTTGCATCATTTTCATTTTTACATTGTTGCCATTTACCTCTATGATGCCATACCCCATCAATAAAGTGCCAGGATCAATACCAAGTATTATTTTCGCAGATTTTTGCAAGCGGCAATGTATTTTTACACGATTATTAATTTGATTCTGTCAGCAGAAAAATTTTTCACCCGAAACTACAACAAGAGGGTGAATAGTCAGGCAAAGATTCCCAATACTACTATGCAATTTACAAGCAGGCAAAACAAGAACATCCGGTATTTCATTAATTATATTTTGGGTCCGTTACTTTTTACCTGGTTATCCTATTCAATTTATCGCCAGGTGCGTCAGCAGCCGGGATTAGATCAATCCTGGCAACATATCCGGCAATCATTCAGCAGTAGTTTAATGGCCAACCTGGTAGCTGTATTGATACTTATGATTGCAAATTGGTCCATTGAAACAATAAAATGGAAGCTGGCTGTCCAAAAAATTCAGAAGATCAATTTTTTTATTGCATTTAAAGCTGTTTTGTCGGGAGTTTCTTTTTCTGTAACAACACCTAACCGGGTAGGAGAATACCTGGGGCGTGTTTTATATATGAATGAAGGAAATCGTCTGAAAGCTGTCTCACTCACCATTGCCGGAAGTATAAGCCAGTTGATCGTAACGCTTATCATGGGTCTGGTTGGGCTGTTTATATTGAGAGTGCCCATTGAAGTGTCAAAGACTATTTCTTCTTTTTGGATGGATGTAATGCTTTACGGTGTGGGAGCAGCCACATTTATTTTAACAGTTTTTTATTTCAGGTTATCGTGGCTGGTGAAGTGGATAGATAAGCTGCCGCGTAGTAAGGGATATGCCTGGCTTATCGAAACACTGGAAGAGTTTAATGCAACTTTACTATTGCAATTATTGTCATTATCCACACTAAGATTTATTATTTTTAATGTCCAGTATTATTTATTGTTTCGGTTGTTTGATGTACATATTTCATTTTGGCAGGGTTGGTGTGCAGTAAGTGTTTCTTTTTTAGTGATGGCCATAGTTCCAACCATTGCTTTGTTTACTGACCTGGGTTTGCGTGGGAAAGTGAGTCTTATGCTGGTAGGCCTTTTCAGTGAGAATAATCTTGGTATTGGCCTGACAGCAGTAAGCATATGGTTTATCAACCTGATTATCCCGGCTTTGGCGGGGAGTATATTGATTTTGGGTATTAAAAAAGTATTGAAAAATAAAAGTGAGCCGCCTGGTTAAAAATTTCGTGGCACATAAATGGTTATTTAAAAATTGTTGTCGTTTGACGCGACCACTAATGAAAAAATAGATTGCAATGAATGGATTGATCAAAATAATAGTTTTACCTGCTATCGCCTTAATGGCTTTTTCTTCTGATGCTGAAACACCATTCAATGATGCTTGTTCTATAAAAAATACGGCTTTCCAGGCCGGAGAAAAAGTCTCGATGACCGTTTACTATGCTGTTGCCGGTGTTTATGTGAATGCCGGTACTGCTACTTTTACCAACACGCTGGAAACCCTTAATAACAAACCGGTGTATCATATCGTTGGTGAAGGCCATACAAATTCATCCTACGATTGGATATACAAAGTTAGAGACAGGTACGAAACGTATGTTGATACGGCCACTATGCAACCCCTGAAGTTTATCCGCAATGTAAATGAGGGAGGATATAAAAAATACCAGAATGTTACTTTTAATAAGACAGCCAATACCGCCATCACCAACAACGGCGTTTTCAAAGTACCGGCTTGCATCCAGGATGTAGTAAGTGCTGTTTTTTATGCCAGGAATGTAGATTTTTCAAATTTGCAACCTAATGATAAAATAGCTTTTTCCATGTTTTTGGATAATGAAGTGTTTAATATGTATATCCGCTACCTGGGCAAAGAAACCATCAAGACAAAGTATGGGAAATTCAGAGCTGTTAAATTCAAACCTCTTTTGATTAAGGGGACCATTTTTGAAGGAGGTGAAAATATGACAGTTTGGGTAACCGATGATGCCAATCACGTTCCTGTAAGAATAGAAAGTCCTATATCGGTGGGTAAAGTAAAAATTGATTTGATGGGATATGAAAACCTGCGATACCCCATCAGTTCCCTGATCAGAAGACGAGATTAAGGTTTAAAAAATTCCCGGCAGATTTATTTTAGTTCACTCAATCTGAAAAATTGATCAGGCCTCACGCCTCTGTCTGTAGGCTTCAGACTACAGCATTCAAACTGCGGATCATGCTCAAAAAAGAGAAAATAATTATTATCCACTGCTTCATTCAGAAAAGATTTTTTTTCATTTAAGGTAGTCAATGGAAACATATCATATGCCATAACATACGGAAGGGGGATATGTCCCTGGGAAGGCAATAGGTCTGCCATGAAAACTATTGTTTTTTCCTTGTAAACTATTTGTGGCAGCATCATACTTTGGGTATGGCCATTTACAGATCTTATTTTGAAAGGTAAATCCCTGTTAGCAACAGGAAAGCTGGCCTTATCAGAATTTGGTTCTGCAGCATCTATAAATTTTAATTGTCCGCTTTCTTTTATCGGTAAAATATTTTCTTTTAGAAAGGAGGCCTTTTCCCTTTCATTGGGATTAACGGCCCAATTCCAGTGGAGTTCATTACTCCAGTACACTGCATTTTTAAAGGCAGTCACCAGGTTTTCTCCTTGCCTGTCAATACTTCCGCCGCAATGATCAAAATGGAGGTGGGTAAGAAATACATCTGTAATGTCATTTCTATGGAAACCATATTTTGCCAGGGAGTTGTCCAGGGTATCATTGCCATGCAAATAATAATGCCCAAAGAATTTTGCATCTTGTTTATTGCCCATTCCGGTATCAACAAGAATTAGTTTTTTTCCATCTTCTATTAGTAAGCACCGCATGGCCCAGGAGCACATATTGTTTTCATCAGCGGGATTGATCTTGTTCCACATGCTTTTTGGTACTACACCAAACATGGCACCGCCATCAAGTTTAAAATTACCCGCATTGATTGCGAAAAGATTCATGTTGTTTTAATTTTTACATTATCGGCATAAAATAATAGAAATAATCCAACAAGGAAAAAGCTTGCCAGTGTAAGAACGGAATTTCTTTGAGATCCTGTGAATTCAGTAATAAAGCCAAAAGTAAAAATGCCAACTACAGCAGCCATTTTTTCAGTTACATCATAAAAGCTGAAAAAAGAAACGGTATCCCGGGTTACAGGAATCAGTTTGGCATGAGTAGAGCGGCTCAGGGATTGTATGCCACCCATAATGAAACCAACAGCTGAACCCAGCGCATAAAATTCATAAATACCTCCTTTGGGCAGTAAGAAAGCCGTAACACAAATGCCAATCCATAAAATGACGAGTATCATCAACGTTTTCAGGTTGCCAATGATGGAAGATAATTTCGATATGGTCAGTGCCCCCGGAATAGCGATCAACTGAATGATCAATATTGAAATAATAAGATTCATGGTGGGAATATCAAGTTCGCTTTTGCCATAAAGTGCGGCAACAAGCATCACCGTCTGTACGCCCATATTATAAAAAAAGAATGCCAGCAAAAATCTTTTAAGTTGCGGCATTTTATTGACCTGCTTCCATACTTTTTGTAATTCATTATATCCTTTGGTGATTATGTTATGTTCAATATCATAGTGCCCGGCTGCTATGGGCTTTGGCATACGGCGCAATGAGTATTGACCAAAGCTCCACCACCAGATACCTACTAACAAAAAAGAGATTTGGGCGCCTTTTCCTTCTGTGATCCCCAATTGCTCATTCATCAGCACAAAAACAAAACAGATAAGTTGTAGCAGCACACTACCGACGTATCCATAAGCAAATCCCCTGGCACTGATCCTGTCCCGGTCCTGTAGTCTGGCAATGTCTGGCAGGAACGAATTGTAAAAAACCTGGCCACCCCAAAAACCAATACTGGCTATAATCATTGCTACAATCCCAAAACTCAGCGTACTCCTGTCGAAGAAATATAAGGCAGAACAAGCTACGCTGCCCAGGGTCAGAAAAAAGCTTAAGAATTTTTTCTTATTTCCTTTATAATCTGCAATTGAAGAAAGAAGTGGTGACATGAAAGCTACAATCAGCATTGCCAGTGCAATAGCATAATTATAAAGGGCGGTATTTTCAAATTGCCTGCCCAGGAAGGTAACATGAGTACGTGATATACTGGCATTATCTACAGCGATAGATTCAAAATAGGCAGGAAATATAGTGGAAGTGATAACAAGATTATAAGAAGAACTCGCCCAATCGTACATGGCCCAACTATTCAAAACTTTTTTGGAAGCCGTTTGCATAAACAAATGCTTTTAGTAAAAATAGGGATTTCAATGGCTATATAAAAAGAAGCCCATTCTCAAAAATTATGAATGGGCTCATGAATAATTTACTGTTTAAAACAGGATATTTTTATTTGCCCGATTGAAAAGATTGATAGGGTTTAAAAGATTCATCTGTTAATTGCAATAAGGTAGTGGCTCCATTAAATACACTATCGGCCAATAAACCGGCCAGCACATAAAACTCTTTCTCCGGCAGGGTAGCTGAACGGTCAGGAGGAGAAACCATATTTACAATATAGACGCCATCCTGGTTCTTATCTGCCTGGAAACTTTTTATATAGGGGGCGTCTCCATCAATATTATCCAGAAACGCAGCTAATAAGGAGGCTTCTTCTTTGCTGATATCACCTTTGCTATATACTTCTATATTGCCCGTTTTGATTTTTGTGCCATAATTTTCAGCATCCATTTTTTTATAATGCAGCATTCTGATTGATTCAAATGTATTATTGGTCAGGTCCATGTTAATGGGTGCCCCGTTAAAGGCCGCTTCTGAAATTTCGTTGGCCAATTGCAGGTAAACCTCATCGCCGATGGCTTTTGCTTTTTCTTCATCGATCACCATTCTGAAAACAATCGTATCAGCCTGCCGGGCGAGTTGTACACTTTTTTGATTACCGGCCTCATTCCAGCTCGGGTAGAGAAAATCTAATGTTTTCTGCGCTTCTTCTTTCTTGATGCCACCCTTATAATAAACTTCAACATTATCCTTTGAAAGTTTATCGCCATAATCAGAACATGAAAACAGGCTGGTGAGCACCACCAACATTATGGTTATTGACAAATTTGATTTCATTTGTGTATGTTGATTTATTTGGTTTAAAACATGTGATCGCAATTAGCGAATGAGATCTAATTACCTATAATTCCTGCATAAAGGAGAATCAGCAGGATAATACCGGCAATGATCCTGTACCACCCAAACACTCTAAAACCATATACCTTCAGGTAGGTTATAAAAAACCGGATGGCTAAAATGGCTACCACAAAAGCAACAATATTTCCTACAATAAAGGCTACGGTATTTTCACTGCTTTCAACGATGATTTCATATCCTCTTCTTGGTATTCCGCTCTGGCTCCATTTTTTTATAAACAATGAATGGGCTGTGGCCGCAAACATAGTAGGCACAGCAAGGAAAAATGAAAATTCAGCTGCTACGTTTCGGGTAAATTTTTGTTGCATACCTCCTATAATTGAGGCTGCACTTCTGCTTACACCCGGTACCATTGCAATAGTCTGCCATATACCCGTAATAAAAGCCTTTTTATAGGTAATCTGTTCCTCTGATGCAACTGTAGGATTATTGAATGCCTTATCAATATAGATCAGTATAATACCTCCGGCCAGCATGGCAATAGCAACAATCAGGGGGCTTTCAAACAGATTATCTATATGCTCTGAAAAAATAAAGCCCAGTATCAATGCGGGAATAACCCCGATCAGCAATTTTAAATAAAATTGCCAGCGGCGAAAATCAAAAAATTTTTTCCAGTATAAAACAACTACAGCCAAAATAGCTCCTAACTGGATAGCTACTTCAAACAGTTTGGTGAATTCTTCCTTATGAATGCCGAGGAAAGAACTGGTAAGGATCATGTGGCCTGTGGAAGAAACCGGTAGAAATTCTGTTAATCCTTCTACGATGGCGATGATGATAGCTTCAATAATACTCATGAAAATATTGTGGGAAAATAGCCAATAGCCGGTTTGCTGATCGAACGGCAGCATACCAGACAATGCTCTATTTTTCAGTCACCTTTTTAGGAGTTTTAAAGATTGCATAAATTTCTATCACCAGACCAGCCAATATTAACAAGGGTGCAATGGTAATTCGGGTGGTGCTATATACTTCGTCTTTGTTAAAAATTGACGGATCCGTGCTGGCACCTCCACTCATCATAAACATTCCTATAGTAATTACAGCGGCGCCTATAGCCATCCATATATAATTATCCTTTGAAAAAATTGAAGGCGATGATTGTGTTTCAGCCATGATGATTCTGTTTGGATGCGCAATATAGGCAAAAACAGGCAAGAGGTAGCAGGGGGAGGTAAGGAAGGGTCTATTGACTTTCTGAAAGTCTAACCGCCTTTATGCTACAAATTCAAACATTTCCTAATATAAATCGTCCAATTTCATTTTCAGGTATTTTAATACGCTGCGGTGGGTACTAAAAAGAGTAATGAAGATTCCCAGAATAATTAAACCGGCAAAGAGTAATGCCAGGGTTGTATCATCGTGTATGGCTTTCATTTCAGGAAGTATTCTTTCCGCACCAAGTATAACCAGGATAACGGCGGCAATAGCGATAAATCCACTTATAGCACCATTTATGATCGCCCTGATATTCATTGGTTTTGCAATAAACCAACGGGTTGCACCCACCATTTGCATGGTTTTTATAAGAAACCGGTTGCTGAACATGGCCAGCCGGATGGTATTATCGATGAGTATGATAACTACAAGCGCCAGTAATATGGCAACGGCAAGAAGGATAATACTGATACGTTGAATATTTTTATTCAGGTTATCCACCAGCGCTTTGGGATATTCTACATCACTGATATAGGTTTGTTGTTCCAGGTCGGTTTGTATTGCCGACAAGGAATCGCTGTTCATGTATTCCTGCTTTACCTTAAAGTTGATGCTGTTAGGCAGGGGGTTTGCGTCCATCACCTTATCCCAGTTTTCATTTCCGTCTCCCAGGTATTTTTTTTTGGCGGCCTCCTTTGTTACAAATTCTATTTCTCTTACATAGGGTTTTGAAGAAATATAGTTCATCAGCGAAACGCTATCTTTTTCATTAAGATCACCTCTCAAATAGGCACCTACTTCTACGTTTTCTTTAAAATAGTTTCCGAGTTTATTCGCATTAATGACCAGCCAGCCTATAATACCAAGAAGAAACAAAACCAGCGTTACCCCCAAAATAGACATAAAATATGAAGGTTTGCCGCGTTTACCAGAGCCTTTGCCCGATTGAGCCATAGTATTGAATTTTTATAATGAAACACCCTCCTTTATTATTCAATAATTATATCAAATAAAGCCAGGCTGGCAAATTTAATGGATTCAGCCGTTCAGACTATTGTTTTTTGTACATGTTACAACTTGCTTAATAAAAATTCATCCTCCGTGAATGACTATGAAAATTTTTACATGAGCTTTTCAAAAGTACAATCAGTATTTTTGCTGCCCATTTAAACGCCGGTAACAGGCTGATATTGCCGAATATAAAAAAAGATATTTGTTAAAATATTGTTGAGCTTTTTAAAACGTTGCCTGATTTAAGTGGTTGGTAAAATCAGGAAGATCGACTTTAATTTGAACCAGGATTAATTATGGAATATAATTTCAGAAAAATAGAAAAGAAATGGCAGCAACAATGGAAAGATAGTGGAGTATACAAAGTGGTAAATGAAACTCAAAGACCTAAATATTATGTATTGGATATGTTTCCTTATCCCAGTGGTACCGGCCTTCACGTAGGCCATCCTTTAGGATATATTGCCAGTGATATTTATGCAAGATATAAAAGGTTAAAAGGGTTTAATGTATTGCACCCGATGGGTTATGATGCCTTTGGTTTACCTGCAGAACAATATGCCATCGAACATGGCATTCACCCTGCGATTTCAACTGAAAATAATATCAATACATTCAGGAAGCAATTAGACAATATTGGATTTTCTTATGACTGGAGCCGGGAAGTGAGGACATGCGACCCGGGCTATTACAAATGGACGCAATGGATTTTTCTGCAGATTTTTGACAGTTGGTTCAACCGGAAGCTGGAAAAAGCGCAACGAATAGAAACGTTGATCGGGATTTTTGAAAAAGAAGGAAATGCCGGATATGAAATACCCAACGAAAAATTCAAGATAGAAGGGTCCGGTAAAAAGCACTTTACCGCAGTGGATTGGAAAACATTTGATGAAAAAACCAGGCAGGAAATATTAATGCAATATCGCCTGGCGTACCTCGCCTACACAGATGTGAACTGGTGCGAAGCGCTGGGAACTGTACTTGCCAATGATGAGGTCATTAACGGGGTCAGTTACAGGGGAGGTTTCCCTGTTGTAAAAAAGAAGATGCGGCAATGGAACCTTCGTATAACTGAATATGCTGAGCGGTTGCTCATTGGATTGGATGAAGTTGATTTCAGTGATTCAATGAAGGAGATCCAAAAGAACTGGATCGGGAAAAGCAGCGGCGCAGAGATCAGTTTCAAAGTAAAAAGTGATGGACCCATAGAAAAAAGTTTACGGGTATACACCACCAGGCCTGACACAATTTTTGGCGTTGATTTTATGGTGATAGCGCCTGAGCATGAATTAGTAAACGAAATAACTGCGAAATCCAGCAAGGCTGCCATTGCTGAATATTTGCAATATGTGCAAAGCCGTTCGGATGTAGAACGGATGGCAGAAGTAAAAAAAATTACAGGATGCTTTACGGGGGCCTATGCTATAAATCCCTTCAACGGAAGAGAGATTCCAATCTGGATCGCTGAATATGTTTTGATAGGCTATGGTACCGGTGCTATTATGGGGGTACCCTGTGGTGATGAAAGGGATCATAAGTTTGCCAAACATTTCGACATCTCTATCACTAACATTATCGGGCCTCATTACAACGGAGAAGAAGCAAATCCCACCAAGGACGCTATTCTCACCAACAGTAATTTTATCACTGGCATGGTGATGAAAGATGCGATTGGGAAAGTGATAGATAAAATAGAGGAAACCGGCATAGGTAAAAGACAAGTAAATTATAAAATGAGGGACGCTGGCTGGAGCCGTCAGCGCTATTGGGGTGAGCCATTCCCGGTAGTATACAGGGATAATATTCCTTATGCGATGGATGAAAAAGACCTTCCTCTTGAATTACCCCCTTCTGATGATTTCAAATCTGCAGGTAATGGAGAAGGACCCCTGGCAAATGTAAAAGACTGGATTTACATAAGCGAACAGGAAAAAAGAGATACGAATACAATGCCCACCCATGCCGGGGCCGCCTGGTATTTTCTCCGCTATACTGACCCGCATAACGATAAAAAATTTGCAGATAAGAAAGCGCTGGATTATTGGAACCAGGTTGATGTATATATTGGCGGGGCTGAACATGCCGTAGCCCATTTATTATATTCCCGGTTATGGGTCAAGATCCTCCATGACCTGGGTTATCTGAATTTTGATGAGCCCTTCAGGAAACTAATCAACCAGGGAAAGATCACCGGTGATTCCCGTTTTGTTTACCGTATCAGGGGCACTAATCAGTTTGTCTCTTATGGATTAAAGAAGAACTATGAAACGGATGAACTGCATGTAGATGTAAACATAGTTAACGGAGTTGAACTGGATACGGAAGCATTTAAAAACTGGAAACCGGATTTTGCCGGTGCTGAGTTTATCCTGGAAGAAGGAAAATACCAGTGTGGTACAGCCATCGAAAAAATGAGTAAATCCTATTTCAATGTTATTAATCCTGATGAAGTAGTAGAAAAATATGGAGCGGACACGTTTCGTATGTACGAAATGTTTTTGGGACCGCTGGAGGCATCAAAACCCTGGGATATAAAAGGGATAGAAGGCGTTCACCGGTTTCTAAAAAAACTATGGCGCTTGTTTTTTGATGAGGTAAAAGGAAAATTATGGAATGATGATAAAGCAACAGAGGCAGAATTAAAAGTATTACATAAAACCATAAAGCAGATTGAAGAAGCAACAGACCGGTTTAGTTTTAATACGGGTGTCAGTGGTTTTATGATTGCAATTAATGAACTAACCGATCTTAAATGCAATAAGAAAGAAATACTCGAAAAGATATTGATTCTTTTAACACCGTATGCTCCTCATATTGCAGAGGAATTATGGAATCATCTGTCCAACAAAGGAAGCATTCTGGATGCAGCGTATCCTGATTGCGATCCAAAATTTTTACTGGAGAGCAGTAAAGAATACCCCATTTCAGTGAACGGGAAATTGCGTACCACCATGGATATTGCACTGGATGCAGCACAGCAGGACATTGAGAAGATGGTTTTGGATAATATGGTTATTCAAAAATGGCTGGATGGTAAATCACCGAAGAAAATAATTTTTGTGAAAGGCAAAATGGTAAATGTAGTAGTTTAGGCAATATTCAAAATCACATGGAGAATAGCATCTATAAAAGTTATTAATGCACTTAGCATTTTAATGGGTATATTAGGTTTCAGAATCAAACCCGGCCCGGCCTCTACTCTATGTATTGCAAAACGGCTTACTGGTAATGTGATAATAACCCCTGTGTCAGCAAAAGCTTCTACGATGTCCCTAATCGTCGGACACTATTTCTAAAAGTTCCAAAGTAATTATCCTATAGCTTGAGTTTGAATTAACAAACTGTTTTCAAATGAATAAGGACCTGTCAAAAACAGAGGGTGGCGTAAGAGTAATTAAAAACCTGGCCATAAAGGGAGGAGGTGTAAAGGGCGTTGCTTATGTTGGCGCAATAAAAGAACTTCATAAAGCCGGCTTATTTACTAATATACAACGGTTTTCAGGTTCATCAGCGGGCGCCTTGCTGGCCTGTATGATTTGCGCCGGATATAATGTTGATGAAATTGAGGAATTAATGAGGAGCATTCAATTTAAAAAATTTAAAAGGGGCTGGAACCCGCTTCGGATTTTTACTGGATATGGTTTGTATTCCGGTAAATACATTTTAGATTTCGTACACAAGTTTTTAAGGCAATCCCCCCTTAACAAAACAAATCCTCCTCCTCTTCACCTGACGTCCAAATCCACATTTATGGATATGAAAAATGCAGGTTGTAAGGAGCTTTATGTTTTTGCCTGTAATACAAACATGCATGATGTAACCGAATTTTCTGCCGATAAGACGCCGCATGTTATGGTAGCAGAAGCTATCCGGGCATCCATGTCTATTCCATATTTTTTTAAAGCCTGGAAATTCACCGATAACAAACCAAATGATCATATATATATTGATGGAGGAGTAGTTTATAATTACCCGCTAACGTTTTTTGATCATGACCGGTTTAATAAAATGGAACATGAAAATCTGGAAAGCGCAGGTCTTTATTTATTTACGCCCAAAAGAGTAAATAAGACACCGTTACGATTTTTCCAAGTATTTTTTTTTACTAAGCATTTATTTGAATCACTTTTGGAAACTCAGGACTATGTCGTAATGCAGGACAAGGAACAATTACAGCGTTCTATTATGATTGATGATTTAAAGATTCCTGCTACCGACTTTAACATAACCCCAGATCAAATGAGTCATTTAATAGAGTCCGGAAGCAGAGCAGCGAAAAAATATATTCATGATAATAGTCTTGTACCCCAGGATATCAAATTGTAAAAGAACGATAATTAATAATTAACGATCAAACATGAGCCGGCAATACCCACTAACATTAATAACACCGGTTTTGATGGAGAGGAAGCCGGAGTTATTTACTTTTTTACACAAAATAAAAAAGTTTTTAAACAAGAACATCGACAAAGACATCAAATCCGTGGATGATATCGATACTATTCACTACGCAAGGTGGGTGGTTATAGATTATGAAATTGAAAAAGGAAAATCTGCTTTGGGTGACATGCCGAAATTAGTTTATTCTTCAAATTTTGACTATGAACCAAACCACACTGGTAAAAAAAGCTACGCTGCAGCTGCGGAACAGCACATAAAGGATCTTTGCACAAAGGCCACTGATATTATTGATCATATTTATGATTGTTGTGACGGTTATCCTTTAAAGGAAAATCGAAATCCTCAAAGTCGCAGCCAATACTTAAAAAAATGGATAGTTCCTGTTGCCGCATTTTACCAGGGCAGCCCTGGCAGAACCGTGAAACAAATAAAAGCAGAAAGTAATTTACGCAACTCCATCCGCAAATTTTTAGACTCTGGAAAATGGGATAACCAGCCGGCAAAACACATCCACCGGGAAATTCAGAAGACAGTTTTTGAAAATAAAGAACAAGATTTTTCATGGGCAAGAGATCCTATAAAGTTACCCCGGGTCAATTGGCTGGCTTTAGTATTAGTAGGCCTCGGTCTCTTAATACTGTTGCCTGTGTTGATAATCTGGATATTGATTGTTCAATTTGCATACGAAAGGCACGATAATTATTTTACCATGAAACGAAGCCAGTTGAATAAAGAGCAAATCAGGAAACTGGAGACTTATGAGGACTTAGAAGCGCAAAACCAATTTTCACAACTGGTAGATATGAAGCCGGGCAAAGTCCGGCTAATCACATTTAAATTGATGATGTTTGTGGCCCGGATTTTAATCCGCTTTCAATTTGTAAAAGGCAAATTAATGGGTATTCCTACTATTCATTTTGCCCGTTGGGTTTTGTTTGACAACAATAAAAGGGTTTTGTTTTTTAGCAATTTCGACGGCAGCTGGCAGCAATACTTAGGAGATTTTATTGATGAAAGTGGTTGGGGACTTACCGGTATATTTTCAAACACCACAAATTTTCCAAAGACAAGATTTTTAGTTTTCGGCGGGGCGAAAGATGAAGAACATTTTTTGGCCTGGAGTAGAAATTCTGAAATTCAAACACAGGTTTGGTATAATGCTTACCCTCATTTATCTATAAAAAATGTAAATAATAATTCCCGAATCCGTTGCCAGTTAATAAAAAATTTAACGGAAAAGGATGCTGCTAAATTCCTTAAATTAATTTAAAACGTATATGATTACTTTAGATTTAGATGATATTCAGGGATACATCATCCGTGGTTATGCCCATATGCAATACTCAAGGTTTGTTCTGTTACAAATTCAAGATGCTGAGGAAGCCAGGACATGGTTAAACGGAATTGCAGAATCTATTACCCCGGCAACTCATATTCCCAGTAAACATAATTTGCCGGCTAACAATTTAAATATTGCCTTTACGTCGCCGGGTCTTTCTAAATTGGGCATGGTAAAAGAAAATGTACAAACTTTTAATCCCGAATTTGTATCAGGCATGGTTACCGATCATCGCCGGAGAATATTAGGTGATATTAATTCAAATGCTCCGGAAGGATGGAATTGGGGTGGACCTGAAAACGATACAATACATATGATGCTTATGGTTTTTGGAAAAACTAAAGAGGGTTGCCTGGACTATTATGAAAGTTTAAAAAATGTTTATTTAGCAAACGGTATTAAAGAAATTATTCCATTAGACGGACAAACATTGTCCAAGAATAGGGAGCATTTTGGTTTCCGGGATGGTATTTCGCAACCCGTTATAAAGGGAAGCGGAAGAATAGCACCTGAAGACGACATGATTAAGGCAGGCGAGTTTATTTTAGGATATAGAAACGAATATAATGTGTTTCCCGATTCACCTCTAATTGCCATTGAACAGGGTAATATGAACTTATTGCCTGCTGACGGCGAAGGAAGTGGTAAAAAGGATTTGGGAAGGAACAGTAGCTACCTGGTGTTACGGCAAATGGAACAGGATGTAAAATCGTTCTGGACGTTTATGAATGACAATACAAAAAATGAAGATGGTAGTGTAAACAGAGATGAAAGTATAAAATTAGCTGCAAAAATGATGGGTCGATGGCCGGGTGGTGCGCCTGTTACAAAATTCCCTGACAAAGACCCCGGAGGCGATAACCATGACAATGATTTTGGCTATGCAGTTCATGATAAAGAAGGATTGAATTGCCCGTTAGGATCACATTTGCGCCGTTGTAATCCACGGGATAGTTTGGAAGATGAAAGAAAAAAGGAATCTGTTAAATTGACTAAAAAGCATCGCATTATGAGGCGTGCCCGGTTGTATGGAGAACCTTATATGGGGTCACCTTCAGATACAACGCCAAATGGTGAAGTGGGTTTGTTATTTAATTGTTTTAACGCAGATATCAGCCGCCAGTTTGAACTGATTCAATATACCTGGGCGAACTCGGGAAAGGTTAAAAATTTATACAATGACCCGGATCCCATTATAGGGGTAAGAGAATTTCCACATGATGATTTACCTCAAAATTTTACTATTCAGGCTTGCCCGGTAAATAAAACGATACCGTTAAATAAAACGTTTGACCAGGATAAAAAAATAAAAGGCAGTCAATTTGTAACAATAAAAGGTGGGGCTTATTACTTTTTCCCGTCTATCACGGCTATCAGGTATTTAGCTTCTTTATAAAAAAAATATTTTGCGATCGGGAACATTCTTCAGTCCGGGACATTGCCTGATTGCGTTCCAATTTGACGCAGGTATAGCTTCCTCGCATTTGCAATTTTCAAACTTTGTATCCCCTCCACCGGAGGGGCTGCAGCGATTTCGCATAAAAGATCTTCAAAGGGGGTGGGTTTATATTTGCGACAGATTGGTATGAACCACATTCCCTGATGCTGCCGGATTTATCTGAAAATTGTACTAATCAGCACCGTCCTCAATAGCTTCTTTCGCATTTTTTAGTGACTGCTTCATCCATTTCTTATAAACAAAAGTCAGGAACAAATGAAGCACCAGGCTTGCAAAGAAATTCTTGTATGTAAAAGAATAAAGCCATCTTATTCTTGTTTTGTCATCTACCGTATCAAACCAGATTTCAGAGTAAGCTACATTGGAAAGATGTTTAACAAAATCATGGAATTTAGTAATACGATAAGAATAATTTGCGTATTTATTATAACTAAGTAATTCCTCTAAAAGACTGTCGCCGTTTTCAAAAATAACTTTCCGTTGGGCGCCGGCAAAGTTATATGGCCCTTTGATTATCTCAACGTTTTTTACACGGCTGATAGGGCCACTTTTTTTTAACCAGTCGGGGAGTTCATCACTGCTTGATATAAATTTAAAAGCAGTTTCTTTATCGCAATTCACAATTACTTCTGCTGTATCCTTTAAAACATGTATCGTTGGGATTGGAATATCGATTGTTACAGGAGGCGGATGCTTAACCGTTGGAAGGAAGTTATCTGTGTCAGATGGTTCCTGTATGGGTAAATCATTTGCTTTATGCCTGAACTTTGACATGGTTTCATATACCTTTTTTCTAATCCTGTTGAAATTTCCCAGTGGCCTGTGTTCCGGTAGTGAATGCCATGAATTAAAAGAAAGGTTATCGCCAAACTCCATTTGTTTTTTTGAATCAAATGCCTGTGGGGGTATCCTTAGTGTTGCCAGTTTAATATATTGAGAAACCCAGGGAACTGTTGGGTCTTCAATCGGCATCGTGTCCGCATCGGTTTGAAATTGTATGTAAAAATAAAATTCAGCAGTATGGTCATTTAACGTTTGCGCAAGGTTTATCCGTAAATAATCATAGTCGGTTCTATTTTCTATAACGATCCTGGTTTCAGCTGAGGGTTTTAAAAAGTATTTAACTGCAGTAGAAGTATTTCCGAATTGGTAGGGTTGTGTACTCCAGTAAGGAATACTGAGTGGGTTGGAACAGGAAACTTTTGTTTTTCCAAACCTTTTGAGAATGGGAAGATGTAAGGGGTTAAGGGCATAGAAAAGTATTTTTAGTTTGCTTTTTGCCGTTGCAGCCTGTAACAGTTTACTAAACTCTTTTACATTTCTGGAAAAAAATGTTTCGCTGCTCATGAGAAGAAAATCCTGCGTTTTTTGCAAGTGTTCATCATTAAGAATTTTTTCACCGGGAACATCCAGGAGTTTAATTGCTATACCGCGAACATCCTTTTTCTTATCATGTTGAGGTTGGGTGTTAGCATTTGAAAATCTTACCCAGGCATTAAAATGTTTTGCCTCTTTGAAAACACCTACTTTGAGGTTGTGCGGTAAGTTGGGCTCAATAATAAACTCTGCTTTAACGCAACCGTGCATTTTGGTGTGGATCTGCCGCAGCATTTTTTTGTCCTTATAAAGGCGGCTCACTTGTTCTTCCAGTTCATTTATCATCTGGGATCCTATAGCATCTTCATCTGCGGTTACATATTCATGTCCCGGCAGTTTTGGTTGGACTGATTGATATGACATTATCTTGGAATGTTAATTACTTTGTAAAGCAGGATAACCAATCTTGTCTATTAATAGCTGGAATCTTGAATCATGCCTGATGTGATCAAATTCGGCACTGTATTTAAATGCTACTGCCCAAATATCCCGGTATTCCAGGGCCCTTTCAAAATACTCAAACGCTTTATCAAGATCACCTAAATATGAGTGAATTAAACCAATACCAAGTGGTGAAATATTTAAAGGTCCCTTTTGTAATTCCCATTCGGCAAGTAAGGTCCTGGCTTCGTCGTGCTGTCCACTTTTTGCCAATGCCATCAGATATAAGTTTTGAGCCCAGCCCATACCCTGAGCCATAGTCGCGGCTTTACGGGCATGAATTAAGGCATTTTCGTTATCGTCTTCAAGAAGATAGCTATATGCAATTAATCTTTCCGCTTCCGAGAAGTTAGGTGCCATGGACAGCATCCTGTTCAATACTTCCCTTGCTTTCCTGGGCTGTTTCCCAAACGTGTAGAAATAACCTAAGTGTAACTGTGCATAGAACGAGAGCGGGTCTGTCTCAATTATTTTAAAGACGGATTGTATTGCCCCTTCATAATCGCCATAACCAAAAGCTTTATACCATGGATCAATAACTACCCCGGTAAAATAAAAAGAGTCCTTACAATGTTCCGCGAGTTCATATTCTAATTCAGCCTGGCTGAAGTTCCAGTGATACCAAAAATTAATCTGACCCAATAAATAATGAGCTGCCCCAAGTTCTTCATTCAGTGAAAGTGCTTTTTCTGCATAATATTTTGCTCTTTCAAATCCTTCTGAAGGCGGCGAAAATAAATTCATGGTAAATAAAAAGTGAATCTTTGCAAGTTCGCAATAGGCTTCGCCATAATTCGGATCTATTTCAACAGCCCTGGTAAAGCAGGCCAGTGCTTTTTCAAAACCTTCAATATATTTTTCTAAATAAAAACGGCCTTTTAACAGGAATTCATAGGCTTCCATATTAATGGGAATGGTTCTTGACTCATCCCCGAAAAAAGTAACCATCAACTTCTGAGCAATGTTGGTTGCAATATCATCTTGTATTTCAAAAATATCCGTTAACTCTCTATCATATTTTTCAGCCCACAACTGGCAACCATCTCTTACGTTAATTAATTCAGCATATATCCGCAATCCTTTGTCGTGCCTGCGTACGCTGCCTTCCAGGATGGTATTTACGCCCAGCAATTGACCAATTTCGGTAACGGGTATAGCGTCTCCTTTAAATTGAAACGAAGAACGGCGGCCTACAACTTTTAAATTTCTGATGTTAGAAAGTGTTACGATAATTTCTTCTGCAATTCCATCGCCAAAATATTCCTGTTCCGCATCTTTACTTAAATTCCGGAAAGGCAGCACGGCTATGCTGTTACCTGATGCTGCCACTTCTTTATTTGTTTCAGAATCCTCAGCAGGTAAACCTACATATTCATCTGTAATAATGACCTCGTATAGATTAATTGCTTCTTTTACATTTTTAAGAGTTTCCGAACCCAATAACCTGGTTTCAATTCCTTTTTTATTGGTCAGGTTTTTCTGTACTGTTTCAGAAATCACAATGCCCCCGACAGCAGCTACGGACTGAATCCGGGCTGCAACATTTACTCCATTACCAAACACATCACTATTTTCAAATACCACTTCGCTAAGGTGCAACCCAATACGAAGGTCATAATCCGTTTCAGCTTTACATTTCAATTGTATCTCCGCAGCCGCAAGTACCGCATCGGTAACACTGGCAAAGGTGGCTAGTACGCCGTCCCCCAATTCCTTAATCCATATGCCTCCAAACCTCTCAATTATCGGTTTTTGAATTTCTCTGTTCCTTTTTAGTATTTGAAAAGCCTTACTTTCATCTTCGCCCATAAGCAAAGTATAGCCAATAATGTCAGTAAACATTATGCAGGCTAATTGCCGGTTTCCGGAAGAATTTAAAGCCATAAATCAGCGAGAGTTAAAATACACACTGGTATTTAAAAGTTCTTTCAAACATATCACTTATTAAGGGATATCAATTAGTTAAGTTACTGATTAAATTATTACAGGCCAAAGAACCTTAGGTTCTGTGGTCAGGATAATTCAGTATCTGCAGATCAAATTTGTTGTGTTCGGTTCCCGCCCGGTTTTACCTCCTCCGGGGGTAATGGCTTTGTTTGCTTTTAATGCCGTACTTGAAGGTATATCTCAGTATTTCATATAAGACGTGAGTTCACAAGGGCAAGAAATTCTGGAAGAAATAATATTGAGATTCATGAAATATCTAACCCAAAGAGTATAAAGATTATCGATCCGCTATAACAACAAAGAGATTTTTTTATCGGGCAAAATTTAATAAATCTGGTGCCGGAACAAGAAATATTCTGTGGATTCAGTGAATAATAATCTTAAATTTAATAAGAAAAGTTTCTGCCCCCACGTTCCGAACGGTTTCTATAAAAACTTAGTGATTGCTTATTCTCATAAGCAGAAGAATTTATCCTGGCATTGCAAATAAATAAAAGGGAACCAGCACTAACTTCCAGCCGTTACTCCTGTGAACGTTTTTTGATACGTTAATAACCAGTTTTATGAGAAATAAAAGCATTCCTATCTTACTTCTGCTTCTTATCCTTTCATTTTTTTATTACAGCAAAGCCCAGAATGTTACTATCACCGGAAATATAAAGAACAGCGCAACAAAAGAAGCTATGCCATATGTAACGGTACATGTTAAGGGTACTAATGTCAGCAGTATTACGGATAATAAAGGAAATTTTCGGCTAACAACAAATAGAGACGGGTCGGTTTCTCTGGTTTTTACTTCTGCCAGTTTTGAAACTTATGAAATAGAGATAGCTTCCGGAGAAACCGGGCTTCTGATTGAAATGATTCCTAAGGTTGTCGTCGAAAACCCGGTGGTTGTTGGAGCCACCCGGATACCCGCCCTTTTGATGGACGCTCCGGTTTCAATAGAACAATTCAATGCAAAAAAAATTTTGAATTCCGCAGCAACAGATTATTATAGTCTGGCATCGATTTTAAAGGGGGTGGATATAACCACTTCCGGTGTGCTTTTTAAAACAATCAGCACAAGAGGATTTAACAGTACCGGAAGCTACCGCGTAAATCAATTGGTTGACGGCATGGATAACCAGTTGCCAGGGTTGAATTTTTTTATTGGCAATTTTCTTGGATTAACAGAAATGGATGTGGCCAGTATGGAACTTTTGCCCGGAGCATCTTCTGCTTTATATGGGCCCGGTGGTATGAATGGCACGGTGCTGATCAACAGTAAAGATCCGTTTAAAACTCAGGGGCTGGGAATCCAGGTAAAGCAGGGTATCATGAATATTGGTAACAGTCATCGGGGTAAATCATCTGCCTATTATGATTATTCATTTCGCTGGGCAAAATCCTTCAAAGACAAATTTGCTTTCAAAATCAATGCACAATTTATCAGCGCCAAAGATTGGCTGGCTGATGACAGTTCTGATTACCGAAGGGTAGCAAGTTCAGGAAAAGTGGTTGCAGGCAATCGCCAGACAGATCCCAATTATGATGGGATAAATGTTTATGGTGATGAAACCACAGTCGACCTCAGGGGTTTTATGAATTCTTCTTCCGACTTTCAAACTCTTTTTGCTAATTTCTTACCTGCGTCTCAATTTGTTTCCAGGACCGGCTATGCGGAAAGAGATCTGCTTGATCCGAAAACGAGCAACTTAAAATTTTCGGGAGCAATGCACTATAAAATTTCTGAAAAGCTGGAAGCACAACTGATGGGCTACTGGGCCACCGGCAATACTGTTTACACCGGGGATAACAGGTATTCATTTAAAGATGTCAAATTTGGTCAGTATAAGGCAGAATTGAAACATAAAAATTGGTTTCTCCGAAGCTATACCACCCAGGAAGATGCAGGTGAAGCTTATAGTGTGTCCATCACTACCCAATATTTGAATGAAGTATGGAAACCAAGTTTTGATCCATCCAACATTAACGGTAGTTGGTATCCTCAATATTTCGGGGCATTTGCAAC
>JBGTNK010000034.1:0-11929 GCA_041743125.1 Chitinophagaceae bacterium | reverse complement strand
TCCACTGATGAATTCATCGCGCCATTGGCTTATTTGAGCTACAGTAACCCGATGGCCCCTGCTAAGTGTTTCAATATCCTCGCCTCTTAACAACTCTAATACTATCGAGGTTTTAGCACTTGCAGTTAAATAATTTTTCTTTCTCATATCAAGTAGTAAGTTAATAATTTTACTACTCGGTTTTAATTGAGGTTAATATATCTCATTATCGCTTTTTTTGAATGTGAAATCTTTGTCCCTTAAAATATCTTTAGCTAGATCTCCGATAGGATTATCCTCCTTTGCACATTTCTGAATGAATTTTCTAAAGGTCATATTTTATCTTTCTTCGATCATATCTTACAAGTTAACTATTTGAAATCTTTCCATAAATTGAAGTATGAAAAAATCTTTTTTACTGCCCAGTGAGGAACGTTCTTTTCCTCCAATATCAAGGTATAAAAATAACCTTAAAGAATTATTAGAATATGATTTCTCAAATAAATCATTTGATGAAATAAATGATACTTACTACTATAAAGCAATCATTTTACCAAGTGCTAAAGAGAAATTACACCCCGATGCGTTTAACGACTTCTTGTTTTATAGAGTAAGAATCAAATTTGATTTTAAAATAAACGATACCAATCTTATAAATACATATTCTTACCCTCCGCCCAGTTTCTGCAAAAAAAATGGGCGTTCAAATATCGCAGGAACATCTGTATTTTATTGTTCTGATAGTCCTAATTCAGCCATGTATGAAGTAAACCCTAAATTGAATGATACGGGGTTTTTAAGTGTTTGGAAGATTAAAGTTGATAGACCTATTAAGCTTGCTTGCCTTTTACCTCAAATTTTGAAACCAGTAAACCCATGGTCAAGATTCAATACAAATGTACATAGTGACCAGATAAGGTTATGGTTGGAAAGTTATCCACATTTAATCGAGCATTATAATGCCCTGACAGCTTTTATTGGTGAGGCATATAGACTTAAGGATGAAAACTTCAATCTATCTTCTTTTATTTCAAAGAAATTACTTTTTGAAGATGTTTATAATGATTTCATACTTTATCCAAGTATTTCAATGGAAGAGACATATTCTAACATGGCTTTTCATCCTAATTTTGTAGATAACTACATGGTTTTATATAAGACATTACAAATTAAGATAAAGGATTTTGTCGATAATACCCCTGCCTTTTCGATAGGATTGGTCGGAGAGTTGGAGAATGGAAAAATGAAATGGAGGAGAAAAAATGTTTACGATAGAGACATTCTTGATAAATTCAATACAATTCGGTGAAATAGGTTAAACTTAAATAAAATCATTTGACCCTTTTTTTAAGCAACAATAAGCTGAATCATCAAACTGTATTTGGAAGTAAGCTTGCCCTAATTTCTTATACTTTACATTACGCCCTTCGGAGATAGTTTTGGAGTAGAAGTTTAACTTCCTGAAATAAGCTCCAAAAAAAGGGGAACTCTTTATAAAATCCGCTTTTTGTTAAGAGTTGCAAGGCAAGTTATATGGATTGGTCCATTACAAGTTTTATATCTAGATATGCGAGAATTTGATCGTTTAATTATACTTTCGATTCGCGGCGAGTAGCTAGTTAAGGATGTCCCTTCCATTACCCCAACATAAGGCCGAAATGTTTTGCCACAATATATCTCAACATACGCTTTCCCATTTATGGGCTTAATTTCATGTTTGCCCATACTGTTGGTTTCATGATAAGTAATTTATTCGGATACTTTTTGATTAGGATTACCTTTTAACATACATCATTAATTCTAAATACCGTGAATCATGATGTGTAAACCAGTCTCGGAGATGTTCGAGGGTTTTTACGTAGTCTAGCGCATTAGAGTTTTCCATAACTAAATGAAGAGTTTTCATGTCTTTTCCATTAAACAGACTTTCGAAGAATTAAGAGATAGTACCACCATCAGATGTGTGTCGAAATAAATCTTTCAAAAAATTATTATTTTCAAATACAGAGAAGCACGAAGTGGGAACTCATATTTTAACTTATTGTAACGGCTTGAGACAACCTATTAGGCAATTGAGGGTGGGACTTGCGCAAAATGATCAATTGCAAGAGGGCTTGGCTGTTTTTTCTGAATATCTCGTAGGTGGGTTGAACAATGACCGGTTACGATTAATAGCGGCTCGAGTAATCGGTAGATTGCATGATCAGATGTTATTATTTTTCTGACGCTTATCGACTTTTAGTTGATGAATATTCGTTGTCAGTTGATCAGGCATTTGGTATTACTCTGCGGGTTTTCAGAGGAGGTGGTTTGGCAAAGGATGCTGTTTATCTTCGAGGCTTAATAAATACACTAAAATATTTGCAACAAAGAGGCGATCTGAAGTTGCTATTTATTGGTAAAATCCATCAAAATCATATACCGCTTATTAAGGAATTATTAAACAGGGAGGTGCTTAAGGAACATATTTTAACTAATCACTATCATACCGATGAATTTCAGGAACGGCTGAAAAAAGCGAGCCGAAAAGATTTTCAACTTACGGATATGGTGTAACTCATTAATATTGGAAGTTATTTAGCATAGTAACACAGCATTTTAGATAAAAAAATTAAAAGTGCGAATCATAGACTCGCACTTTTTTCTATTCTGTGATTATATTTTATGTCTTCAATTTTAAATAGAAAGTATTGAATCGCATATAAAAAATTGTCAATTAGCGGTATTCAGGATTTTCAAATTCCCAATGGGTTCCATCGTCCCAATCTTCGCGTGAGTTTCCATAATTAGAATAACCACCTTGTTTTTTTAGGGTAGATGCCAAGTGCAATAAATTATAAGTCATAAAGGTAGTATTCCTATTGGTAAAATCTGAATCGGTACCCAATGGTGGAGAAATCTTTTTACCCTTCCATTCTGTGTCGCCATAACTTGGCCCTGGCCCAACTTCTCCTATCCAACCCGCATCCGCTTGTGGTGGAATGGAATATCCAACATGTTGTAGTGCATATAAAATGCCCATAGCACAATGTTTAACACCATCCTCGTTACCTGTTATAACACATCCTGCCGCCTTACCGTAAAATATATACTGTCCTTTATCATTCGTTTCACCACTCATGGCATATAGGCGTTCGATTAATTTTTGAGCGATGGACGATTTTTCTCCAAGCCATATCGGAGTTCCTACAATAAGTATATCCGCATCCATAATGGTTTTAAAGATACTGGGCCATTCATCAACGCTCCAACCATGTTCTGTCATATCGGCATTCACGCCCGTAGCCACTTCATGGTCTATAAAACGAATTGTCTTAACAGCGACTTTTTCCTTTTCCATGATGTTTTTTGCAACATTCATTAAGGTATCCGTGTGGCTTGTTGCGGGTGATTTTTTTAATGTACAGTTTATAAATACTGCTTTTAATGCACTAAAGTCAACTTTTTTCATCTATTTCTATTTTTGAAATGTTAATAATTTGGAATTTTCAGCTTAAGTTCCATGAGGTTCAATATTGAATGACACCATCCCATACCCATATCATTCCACCTAATTGTCGGCAGCTATTTTCTTATTTTTATCAAACTGTGGAATTACTTTGTCCATTGACCGTTCAGCAAATGCTAAAATAGTCAACGCCGGATTCGGTCCTAGAGAACATGGCAATATGGAACCATCCAAAACCAAGAAATTGTCGTATCCAAAAACTCGCCCATAGGTATCCACAACACCTGTTTGTATAGTTTCTCCCATTGAACATCCTCCCATATTATGAGGCACCTCAACAATCTTTAAATATTTGGCAAAAAAATTGGGCACAAAATAGCTTTTAGCATATTTACTAAAGATTCGACCCCATTTTTCAAGAAATTCTACATAGTCGTTATTTTTTTCAATGGGAAATTCTATGTCCGCTTTCTGTTCTGTATTCAATTTGAATTCACCAACCGCATCATCTCTTCCCATCATTAATAACGGAATGGGCCAAGTGCGCTCTATTAATTCAAAAACAGGTAGATATTTTCCTAAAAAATTGATGACGCTACTAATATTACCATATTTGTGCGGTTGAAAATTGCCTGTAAGGCTCATCACAATGGCAACCATGGCTTTAATTGGTGTTGGATAGCGTCCGCCTTCAATATACATTCCCTGTACACTACCATCTCGGTGTTTAAACTTAATGTAGTCGCTGTTTGTAGTACCTTGGTCAGGTAAATGTTTTTTTTCCGATAGCATCCATCCCACTAAATAGGCTATAGTTCCGGCGGCAATCAACCATAAATTGGGTAAAAAACATGCAACGATTAGCGCTACAAGCCCTAACCAAGACATCAATAAGCCTTTTTTCGGAATTATGAAAGTGATATAATCGCCATTCGAAAAATAGGTTTTACCAAGTTTGTTGGATAATTTCGGAAGTGTTTGATAATGCAATTTATTTTGCATTAAAAGCTCGGTACTTCCAATGGCACCAGCTCCAGAGATTAGAATTTCGCAGGTGATTTGGCCTTTTTCAAAGGCGTCTTTTCGTGGGTCTTTCCAAAAAACACGATAACCACCTTCAGCTATGATTTCAATTTTATAAACTTCTCTGAACTCACTAATGAGTGCGCCTTGTTTTTCTGCCATAAAAAGATAGTTTTTATCTAATGTATTTTTAACATCAATTTCTCCTCCTAAAATTTTTTGTTCTTGTGGGTCGGAATAACGTTGCTGGGCGCCATGCTTATTAATAAATTTAGCTCCAGGCTGCTTACCGTGAGGCGCATAAGAAATGCCAAGTAAAATATTACCTTGTTTTTCTACCTCTTGAGGATACGCGGACTGCATCTTTTTTTCAGCTTCGCGAAAGATTTGGTACGATGGAAGCTCGTTATAAGGTGGGTAATCAGGATATTTCATTCCTTCCATCATGTCTTCGGCAAGCGTATAAAAAGGGTCTATAGCTTCTACGGTCAAATTGGAAGGAAAATCATCGAAAAATTCTCTTCTCTTTAAGGTGCCAGCATATACGTGACTACCACCACCAACACCTGCGCCTAACCATGGAATGATATGGTCTCCTCGTTTTTGAAAATCATTCATCCCATACCGACCCTTTTCTGGTTGCCATAACATGTCGTCATCAGCTTCAAAATTTTCCCGATTGATGCGTGTACCTCGTTCTAAAATGTGCACTTGCTTTCCTGCTTCAGCGAAACGCAATGAGGCAACAGATGCACCAAAACCAGATCCAATGATAACTACTGTTGTATCGTATTTCATGTTTTTGCGTTTCTACGTTGGATAATGTCTTGTTCCAATTGTGTTTTAAATTGATGCCATACAGGACGTAATTGGGTCTCCTTTTCATAAATTTTGTCATGAATGGATTGACCAAATTCAGAAAGCTTGATTCCTATTGGAGTTTGAACCCTTAAAACTCCTTTTTCTTTGTCTTTATAATCCATAAAGATGCGAAGAGCCTGCACATTGTTGTCTTGATTTATTAAAATGATTGATGCTCCGTGTTTTGGACTTTCAGTAGGCGGTAAAACCCATCCACCTGTATTGGTCAATGTGGTCTGTCCAAAAATTTCCGATTGTGTGCTTTTTTCAAAAGGCTTGTGGGTATGGCTCCATACAAAGTGAATAGGCTGATTTTTCCAACCATAATCCTTCAAAGATTGGCTGCAAAACTTACCGAAATAGTTCATCAGATTTTCCATCGTTTCGTCTGAACAGGTGGTATCTCCGCGATAGCGTTCACCACGTACTTTATCTGCCATATTTGTAATCAACTTCTTGGATAAGTACTTTTCCATCCAATGAAAGGGTAAATACGGAAAATTGACATTTTTAGCAAGATTATGGGCCATTTCATCGCGGTGCTCTTTTAGCTTTTCTTTACTGCTCAACGTTGCCATGAACTCTTCAAAATAGAGTCCTGCTTCACCACTTCTTCCTAATTGACTAAACGCAAAATCGATCCAACTACCATTTTGATGCTCAAGGGCGCTCGTGCTATCTGGTGATTTCAATTCTGGATACATGGCCTGCATGGCTTTTGTAACTAAATGATAGGTGTTTTCTGCAAAATGGCCATGGTGAAATAGTACAAACGGGTCTTTTGATGATGGTGAAGGAATTACAAAATTAGGATAGAGCACTTTGAGCGTTGGTACAGACGCTACTCCTGTTGGCATAAATGCTTCGAATAGAGCACTCTCAATACCTTCTTCATAACCTGGACCAGTATTATGAATGGGTTCTGGTATAGGTTCTCCTTTTTTACGTGCAGCCAGCTTTTGCCGGTAATCATCTTCCATAGCCTCTTGCCATATGTGGTGGTCATGATTACCTGGAACATATACCACATGTTCGCAGATTTTATTCTGAACCGTGAGTGCTGCTACAAAGTGTTCAAAGGAGCTCAAACTTTCTTTATAAGTACTAAATGCCAGACCTAAAATATCGCCGTTAAGCACCATCTTCGGTAGTTTTTCATCTTCATTAAAGTGAAATAATAAGTCAGCCAAACAGTCGCTAAAAATTTTTAGCAACTGATTGTCTTTCCCATCTGGAGAGGTGAAAAGACTATCCTTTTCACCCAAATGTAAATCAGAAATAACAATGTATTTTAATTGATGCATTTAGCTTGACTTTTAGTTTTTTACATGTCTACAAATTGTTTTCACTTTGGAGCTGGAACTAAAAATTATCCCGTTAGTTTATGACTTAATCTTTCTTGTTATCTATAGCTGCAACCACGATTCCGAAGAGAATGTGTCCCATAAGACTTCCAACAATTATTAATACCATATTACCAGATGGTTTTGGCATAGAAGATAACATTAGCCCCATTACACCCATACTGATTTGAGCGATGACAAAAGCAATTATTCCAAATACAGCCCCTTTGCCTAAATTTGAAGAGATTTTTGTTAGCCAGTCTTTAATAATGTAGCTATACATTAAGGCAAAAATAATTCCAATCATAAAATGCATAATCCAACCGATAGCCACCGAAACGCCCATTGTTGTGGCTAATATTTTTGGAGGTTCCATTTTGGGCATTCCCAATTGTGCTGCAATCATCATCATAACGGTCATTGCAATTGTTGCTACGATTCCAGCAACGATACTTCTTAAAAATTTGTTGTTCATAATTTTAGCTTTAAAAGGTTAAAGTATTAATCGAAAAAGGCTTTAAGTTCTTTTTTAAGGTTGTCCCATTGATCAGAATCTCCAGAAATGATTTGGCGGACTTCTTTTAATTTTGAAGTTCCGAATCCAACAGCTTCCTTCAGTCCGGTATGCGGTGGGAGGGATAATTCCCCACTACTTACAACTGCATCAATAATAAAGGGTTTAGTACTTTCTTTTGCCATTTTAATGGCATTCTCAATGTCTATGGCTTTTTCTACTCGAATGCCTTCTCCACCGCATAAACGAGCATAGTCCGCAAAATTGACATTTTGTTGTTCTAAAGCGTCTAAAGCAGGAGCGAGTCCTACTTCCTCCATTTCTAATTTTACAAAACTTAATTGGGAATTATTGAGAATAAGGATTTTAACTGGAAGATTATATTTTACGGCCGTAATAAAATCCTGCATTGCCATATTGAAGGCTCCATCCCCAGAGATACACCATACCTCTCTGCCAGGATTGGCCATTGAAGCTCCCATTGCTGCGGGTAGTCCAACCGCCATAGAACCATGATTAAAAGAACCTATTATTCTTCTATTGGTATGAAATGAAATATGGTGTGCGGCCCAAATGGCCGAGGTGCCAGTCTCTATGGTAAAAATGGCATCGTCTGCAGCATAGTCATTAATAAAACGGGTAAATATTTGTGGATGTAACGGTTCGTTATCTCGTTCGGGAGATGCTTCATCTAATTTACTCTTTTTCCATTTGGTAAATTTTTCATTTAATGTTGAAAGAAATTGGACATCAGTTTTTTCTTCGACCAATGGTAATATGGCTTTCACGAAAGCATTCACATCACTATGCACACCAATGTTTACACTGGTCCTATTGCCTATATTTTCTTCTCTTATATCAACCTGAATGGTAGTTGTATCGTGAGGTAAAAATTCAATATATGGAAAATCCGTTGCGAGCATGAGCAACAAATCACATTTCATCACCGCATTATAGCCTGTAGGGTTGCCAATCAATCCTGTGAGACCAACCGTATTTTCGGTATCGTGGTCAAATATGTCGGTTGCTTTAAGTGTATGTGTAATGGGTGCTTTTAGTTTTCTGGAAAGGTCGAGGATTTCAATTCTGGATTCTCTGCAACCATGACCTGCAAGAATAGCAACCGTCTTGGCATTATTAATTGCCTCTACAGCCTTCTTGATGGAATCATTACCAGGCATTAGAATTGCATCAGAAATATAAATAGGTCGTAACATTTTCTCATTTTCTGCTTTCATTCCAGCAACATCTGCAGGAAGTTCAATACGGCATACTGTTTTTCGAGAAACAGCAATCTGAATAGCACGTTGAATCACACGTGGTGCCATTTCTGGCGTTTTAATGATAGCTTGATAATCACAAACATCATCATATATTTTTTTGAGATCGACCTCTTGAAAATAATTCGTTCCCTGTTGTATCTGCGGAACTTGTCCCGTGATGGCGATTACTGGCGTTCGTTCTTTTTTGGCATTATAAAGTCCATTAATCAGATGTAAAGCCCCAGGTCCAACGGTTCCGGCGCAGACGGCAAGAGAACCTGTAGATTCACTATCTCCGAACGCCGCAAATGATGCATTGCCTTCATGTTTAAAGCCAATCCAGTTGACATAATCCCTTTTTTCGATAGCTTTTACAAAAAAGTTAAGGGCATCGCCCGTGACACCATAGATATTTTTGACTCCTGTGGCTATTAATATTTCCAATAATTGATCTGATACGTTTTTAGACATAGTCTTGTTTTTAATAAATGGTATACAAGCCACCATTTGTGGTTAATATGACAAAGGCTGCAACAAAAAATATAACATCATAATGCCAGCCAAAGCCGTTTTCAGCGTAAAATCCAGTTTTCCACTCAAAAATTTTCTTGTAGATGGCTCCAAGCATTATCATCATAATCAATATGGCTCCCACTTGTGTGAAAATTCCCAAAATGATTGAGGCAGCCGCAAGCATTTCCACGATGCCCAAAACCATTGCAGCTGATGCTTGCACCCCAATACTTTCTCCACGTTCTTTAGGATTGGCAATGTGACTCTTACCGCTACTAAAAAACACCACTCCAACAATAATGCGAAGAAGTAATAGTGCTACAGGGCTTAAAGAGTTTAGATCTATTAGTTCCATAATTCTGTGGTTTTATTGTTAGATAATCCAAGGAATTTTATTGCATTGTTTTTTTTTAGTAATTATAATCTTTGACAACAATTATACATCTCTAAAGCTCATTTAACGCCTATAGTTGGGAAAGGCAATTAAACATTTACGTTTAATTTAAAAGTTGAAATTTATTTTAAATGAGATTTAGAGATGAGGGTTAATTATAAAATAGTAGGGTTCATTTTCTAGTTGCTTTTATTAGTTTGATTCCGCCAAATTTTTAATATAATCTTGTAAATATGGGTTATCTTTCAACTGATATTACAATGAAGAAGAGTACTCCTCGTTTGATACCGTTTTGTGGAACATTCTGCCTACTTCTATTGGAAATATCTTAAGTACAACCATGCTGGTGGCCTTACCCTTTCTTGAGTCTTTGCTGAAATAAAATCACTCAAAGAAAATTAGAATTCTAGATAATGAATCTTTGTAATTAAATATACTTATCTCTTATAGTTAGGCGTCCTTAAGGGCTTCTTTAAATTCTTCGGTTGTAAATATATGACTGGTAATCATTCTTAAGTTTATGAGAGCAGCTTGAAAAGTATCTAAACCAGGTAATTTTGCACTTCCACTAGCATCGGCTATTACAGCAATTTCAAAACCTTCTTCCAATAATTGACGGGTGTGTGACTCCAGACATAGGTTTGTGGACATTCCAGCCATCAGCACCTTTTGTATTTTATATTTTCTTAATTGCAGGCTAAGGTCATTATTCTGTGGGCCATATAGTTTGTGAGGGTTGCATAAAATAATATTATCATTTTCTAAGTATTGCTTGAATTCATCTAAAAAATCTGCACCAGAATTTTCGAAACCTTCCATATCCAGCATTCCTTTTCGTTTATACATTTCTTTAGAGTGCATGAATTTTTCTAGGGCCCCTCCAAATTTCCACCCTTTATCAGTGGGGAAAAAATAATGTGGGGAAATGAAGACTTTTATACCATTTTCCTGTGCAAGCTTAAAAACCTCGCTCATATTTTCTATGGTATTGTTTTCCTTCACGCTCTCTTTTACGATTGGCCATGCCACTCCATCGGATCTCAGGAAATCATTTTGAGGATCCGTGATTACAATCGCGGTATTTTTATCAATTTCAAATCCAGGATCTGGAATTCCTGCTTCCTTAGCTGCTTTAATGACTTTCCATTCATTACTTTTCATAATATTTTAATTTTTGATTATTCTTTTTATCCTAATTCGGGAGGTTACCTTTAAGACCAAGTCAGACTCTTGAGGTTTTCACAAGACAATTGATATTTTCAGGATCGGACCATATATTTAATTCCACTATCGTTCTATTTTCCTTTGGTCTCTTTCATTTTGTTCATCATCTCCTTTTTTGTCATACCCACGGTATTCCAATCAGGAGCCGCGTCATTGTATTGTGCAGAAAAAGTAAGCCTCTGACGATACTCTGGATTTCCTCCGTTCATATCTCCGCATAAGCCTTACGCTCTTCCTCTACAGATTTTTTTTCCGTGATGATGTCATTTACAAGGTTCAAGGCAAGAAGTTGTTTGCCTCCAGGTCACATCGTGCACTCATAATATCCTGTGTTCTATCGAATGTTTCACTGCCATTTTATTGCCCGAGTTCCTCCATTCTGTCCTCTGGCACATCGTACATAACCGTAATTTGCAACATATCCCTATGCTCCAACGGAAAGCAGCGTTTTGTTTCCTCTTTACTGATACGTATCTTTTTCCATGGTCCGGCATCGGACCAGATAAGCTCTTTCTCGGTAATGCAAGTGGGCTCTCTTTAGGCTTTTGTAGTTTTCATTACCACCACCTTTAATGGCCTCTGGCCAATTCGTCACGTCGACATTCATATCCTACATCTACATCTCCATTTTTTCGCTTCCTTTCTTTGCCCCTTTGTCCTTCATCATATCGTTTTGTCCGTTCAGGTTACCTAAAACGAGTCCATTACCAACACCAAAATGTAGTTCCCTTTTTCAAGAATTAGGAAAAACTACAATAACTTTTGACCGGCAGTTGCCTTCGATAGGTTAACTTTTAACCCTAAAGAATAACCAATGAGTATTTATGGCAACTATACACGGGAATATTAACAATACCAATTTAAAAATCCTGGATTTGTATTCAGAGCCTATTAAAACGAATGCTTTTTGGGTGAGTATGCCTAATTAATGGGTATTCCAAACCGTACCTATAATTGTGCTTTTTAAACTTGTATTTCCTCAAGCACATACTTCTTGCTAAAAGTAGTAATCCCCTTCTTTAAAGTTCAAATAAACCTATTGACATTTACTTGAACTTTTGATATTAAAACCCACCTTTATTTAGACTTTCAAAAATCCGTACATCGTTTACTTTTGACGGTAGATTATTTTATCTCTAAATGTTAACCCTCAGCACATTCCCACGCCATTGCATTGCGGGGAATAAGCTTCGTACCCTATACTCTTGGACACAAGCCCGAATTTTTTACCTTGACCAAGGACATGCACACTGCTCGCCTATAAGTCTGTATTGGATTAGGCTGAAGTGCTCTATTTAATATGCATAAAATCCGGGCTCGAGTCCGCTTGACCTGAAATTCGTCTTTCCGTTTTTGTTCCGCTTCAAG
>JBGTNK010000033.1:0-83523 GCA_041743125.1 Chitinophagaceae bacterium | reverse complement strand
CTGCCATTGATTAATTGTAGCTGTCCAGAAAAATGCTTCACCGATTTCAATGAATGATTTTCGTTTATATGTAAAAATATCTTCTGCCATGTTTAAAGTTAATAATTCCGGTTCGTGAGACACGAACCGGGGCTTTCTTTTATTTGCGGACACGAACGCAGGCGGAGGAGCGGACTCCGGGCTTTGCAACCACTTCTCACTTATTATTTCTTCAACACACGTTACTTCATACGCTGCATGTTTTCCACTGATATAAAACCGTGCAGAGCTGTGTTCATACTTCGTAATATCTTCTACCAATTTCCACTTCCCCGCACAAGGATTATTGTGCATGTATATCAATTTTTGGTAAGCAAACGCTGCCGTTTCACATATTTTCCAGTCAAATGATTCTTTCCACACTTCTTGGTTCTTTCCTTTGTCTTTACCTTTTGCCGTAACCGCTTTTTCAAGCATAACCAGCACATCGGTTTTATTTGCTTCCCTCAATCTTTTTATTATTTCATGCGCCATGAATCGTTTTCCATCTCCTATAATGCTGTTAATTTTCTTTGTTGTTTTGGAGAAATCAATCAGCGCATGAACATGATTGGGCATAATGACAAATCCGGCAATACGGTGACTGTGTTTTTTCAGATAATCAAACCAGCTAAAACTAAATCATAACTATTCGTTTGCTCTATCAACGGAAGCTATCTGTAACAGGTAAAAGTAATAAATAATAATCCCTCATTGTATGGTATATCCTTACGAACTGGCATGGCGTAAAGTTATTGAATTGAAGTATCCATTACATAAGGCCCAATGTCCACGGCTTACACACCGGGCTTGGCGTGAGACATGGGCGGGAACGATTGAGGAGGAGACTCCGGGCGGGAAAAGTAACTCTGTCAAATACTTTAAGAAGTTTGTTACTATTGGTGGTATAGGTATATAATAATGAGTCAATCGTAGGAGAAGTATTTAACTTCAATCCTTTCTGGTTCATCGTTATTATATTTCCATTGGCATCAAACGTTAAATTACTTACGCTGAAATCAATCCCGGCCGTTTTATTAAAGATGGCTGAACTACCTGAGCCAGACACATACTGGTTGAAATCCGCAGCAGTCAGCCGGTTCACTGCATCGTAGGTGAAATCATATTTTCTTTTTTGCTGATCACCTTCACTCTTCCATATGGTGCCACTGATATTACCATTGTATTGCTTCACAAATGTGCCGAAGCTGGCATCTTTATCATACCCCAGTTGCATACCAAAATACTGATCTGCATTTGTTGAAGCCGAAACATAATCTTTGTTGATAGAAAGTAACCAACCACGGATATTATAGTCGTGGTCAAGGTTAGCAAGTGCTGTACCGGCAGGAGCTCCTGGCTTATTGCCTATTTTCTTTTTCTTTAACTGGCCCAGCGCATCATATTCTAATTTGCTGATGGTAGTATATGCAGCCGGTAGTGCATTTCCGTTTACATTGGTGTTTTGTATTTTTTTATCTGTCTGCAGCAGGCGACCCCGTTGTCCTTAGTTTGTTAATTCAAATCCTGAATAAAAATAAAAAAGTTTAATCGTTGTCATGAGTTAGCAACTCATGACTGAAAAGTAGAATACAACGTTCCACCTCAGCCAGCCCGTTTAGCATAATGCTGCAAAAGTAAATACCAGCACCAACAACAATCCCTTTATCAAAAAAAAACCCCGGTGCACAAACACCAGGGAACAACTAAAAACGGAGCCGTTATGCCGGACTCATTGAAAAGATTATATTTCTATACACCTGTTATATTTATAAACCTGCTTAATCCGGTTTTTTTCCATCTAAAAAAGTATTGATTGTGCTGATATGTGCCTGGTTGCCGGCATCGGAACTAACCTCGTAGTTGCTATAGAAATTTTCAATATGGGAGTTGCTGTTATACAATTCCATATTGCGGCGGATATAGGCCGGCACTGTTTCAAACTCATTATTCGGGTCAGCCGAATTCACGTTAAACGACAAGTTGCGCAACTTGTGCAATCGTTCGGTCGCCCTACGTTGTTGTTCGTCAGCTTCGTCCCGCAAGGCGGGATCCTCAGCTTCTCCAAACAAAAGTGTTTGAGCATGGTGGGCTAACGGCATATCCGCCGCTGGAATGTCTTTTTCTACCAGCTGCATTTGCATGTCAGGAAGTTCGGCTCCCAGGTCTGCGGCAACTTTGGCAGAGACCGGTTTTTCTGCGGAACTTGTTGAGGTGATTTCCTCTGCTTTTGATTCCGCGTAGATATTGGACGGCCGGGCCAGTTGATATCCTCCCGACGCTGCAGGCATCAGGCTGGTACCCGTACTTTCTTTATTTACTTGTTCTTTTTTTGAATCGGTGGATAAGGTGTTCGGTTCGTTGGGGGATATGGGAGTAGATTCGAAAACCGAATATAGGTCTTCTTTTTTCTCACCCACTAACATTTTTCCAACAGTATTTTCCCCTTTTTCAACGGTGTTCTTACTTAACATGTTATCATCTTTAGCCGCAGACGGAAAACTTGTTAATTCCCAGAATACAGCCGGCTCTTCCTCTCTTATAAATTCCGTTTCTATCATGTCATTCATTTCCGGCATGGGAGCATCGGGCAGTGTGGATTCATCAACTAGTCTCGGTGCTAATAAATCAGACAGGCCCTTCTCTGTATCAGCGTTCCAGGTTTTTTCCAACTTTGAGTCTATGACTGGCTCCGATATAATGGATAAACTTTCTTTCTTTTTTTCAGGAACAGGTTTAGCAATTTCATCCGGTTGCCCAAGTACCATTACTATTTTTTCATCTTTCTTCTCTTCTTCTTTCTTCACCACCGGTTTTACAAAAGGATCGCGGTGCTGGAAGCCGGTAGCGATTAATGTAATGCCCAGCTTGCTTCCCAATGTATTATCATAACCAAGTCCCATGATCACATCAGTGCCTTCACCGGCCTGTGACACCAGGTGATTTTGTATTATTTCCACTTCATCCATTGTAAACTCATCTTCACCTTCCGCAGAGTTTATATTTATAAGAATCCATTTTGCTCCGCTGATATCATTGTCATTAAGCAACGGTGAATTCAATGCTTCTTCAATGGCCCTGTGTGCCCGGTTTTCACCTTCTATGGCTGCACTGCCTAAAATAGCAACACCACCATTGCGCATCACCGTGCATACATCGGCAAAGTCAACATTGATCTGGCCGGTGCTATTAATTACATCCGTGATGCACTTGGCTGCAGTAGCCAGTACATTATCGGCCCGTTGAAAAGCTTCCCGCATTTTTAAATTACCATATTGATGGCGAAGCTTATCATTGCTGATCACAAGCAAGGTATCCACATATCCCTTCAGGGTTTTGATACCTTCATCTGCCTGCAGTTGCCGCTTTTTTCCTTCGTAGGCAAAGGGTGTTGTGACGATACCCACCGTAAGAATGCCCAGGTCTTTACAAATTTTTGCAATAATGGGGGCACCACCTGTGCCTGTACCACCGCCCATTCCGGCAGTAATAAAGGCCATCTTGGTATTCACCTCCAGTATGCCTTTCAATTCTTCCAGCGATTCCTCTGTTGCCTGGCGGCCGATCTCCGGATTAGCACCGGCACCCAATCCTTGTGTAAGGTGCGGACCTAATTGTACACGATTGGGAATGCCACTATTGGCCAGTGCCTGTGCATCAGTATTACATATAATGAAGTTGACACCTTCTATATCCTGGCTGAACATATGGTTAACAGCATTGCCGCCACCACCACCAACACCAATTACTTTGATGATGGATGATTTTTCTTTTGGCAGATCAAAATGTATCATAATTGTTTGAATTTAATAAACGGCCTTCCTGAATCGTACCTGCACCAGGCAAGAGACAGGTATAGACCGGGTTAATCGGGTTAGTATTTTATTTTATTTAAAAGAACTTTTTTGAAACTCGAAGTCACCTTTTTCAATTCTTGTTGCTGGCACTCCGGGAACGGGCTTTACAAATGTTTATCTTCTTCTTCTTTAAAAAGATCGATGATGCCGTCTTTGAATTTTCCCCAGAAATTATTCAATCCTCTTCTTTGTTTTACTCTGTCTGTACTCACTTCTTCTATTTCAAGTTCTCTTTCTTCATCCTCTATTGCTTTTTTCAGGGTATCAGGCACATCCACTTTTTTGTATTCCTTTTCAAACTGCTTGCGGTTATGCTCATAGTCATCATAGCCTTTCAGGATAAGCCCGATGCAGGTTGAATAAGTGGGCTTCGCTAATTCTTCAATATGGCCGGCAGCCAGATGTTCATTGGGGAAACCAATTCTTGCTGGTAAGCCGGTAGCATATTCTGTCAATTGAATAAGATGCCGCAACTGCGAACCACCACCTGTTAATACCACACCACCATTCAAAGCCTTATTGTCTAAACCGACTTGTTTCAAATGATAAGTAACAAAATCCATGATCTCACTCATTCTTGCCTGAATAATGCTGGCCAGGCTTTTTACACTTATTTCTTTGGCTGGCATTCCACGCAACCCGGGTATAGTGATATAGGCATTTCCTTTGGCTTCATTGGCCAGGGCACTGCCAAACTGCACTTTCATTTGCTCAGCCTGTGTTTTTAAAACTCCCAAACCTGTTTTTATATCATTGGTAATATTTTCTCCTGCAAAAGGAATAACAGCCGTATGTTTCAGTATGCCTTCATAAAAAACAGCCAGGTCCGTAGTGCCCCCACCTATATCTACAATAGCTACACCAGCTTCCAGGTCTTCCTGTGCCATTACTGCAGAAGAGGAAGCAAGTGGTTGCAATACCAGGTCTTTAGTATGCAGGCCAGATTTTTCTACGCTGCGGTTTATGTTGCGGATGGCATTTTTATCGCCGGTGATAATATGAAAGTTGGCCCCCACTTTTACACCGCCGTATCCTATTGGGTTGGGAATGTTTTGAAAATTATCGACTGTAAACTCCTGCGGTATCACATCTATGATCTGGTCGCCGGCAGGAATATATGTTTTATACTGGTCGCTGATCAGCTGATCAATTTCCCGTTGAGAAATTTCTTCATCGTTAACCTGGCGAACGATATCACCACGGGTTTGTAAACTTTTTATATGATGCCCGGCAATACCTACATACACATCATTAATGTCCAGGTTGGGATTAGAGGCGAAACAATTATCCAAAGCGGTTTTTATCGCTTTGATCGTTTCGTCAATATTAAGTACCTGGCCGTGTTTTACTCCATTGGAATTGGCTTTTCCAAATCCTAGTATTTCCAACTTGCCGAATTCATTTTTTCGCCCGGCAATGACCGCTATTTTGGTTGTCCCTATGTCAAGACCTACAATAATGGGTTGTTCAGTGTTCATAAAAATTGATTTTAGTTGTTGTTTTTATCGAAAGAGTTCAGTTAATTTTTTTTCCGGCTTCCTGATCGTTGAGCAGCTGCATTGGCGACGCTCCGTTCAGGTTCCTGTCCGCTGTTCATCATTTTATCCTTAATAATTTCTTTTAGCCTTTTCTTTCCCGGCTCACCTAGTCATTGGCTTTTTACTTCATTACAGCTTTCGGACGTTTTGTTTCTTCTTTGGGTTTTGGATCAATGGAGTTGTTTTTGGCAGGATTTGGATTGGGATTATTTACAGCAGGTTCGCCGGATGGTAGTTTAGATTGGGTCAGATTATTTTCAGCCATTGATTTTTCCAGGTCCTCATTTTCCTTTTCAATTTTTTTTATTTGTTGCAACAGATTCTCAACACTTTTACGGAGTGCCACCGAATCTACTTTCGGATTTTCACTTTTTCCGCCAATTACCTGGCCATCATACCGCACATCCACTGTCTTATACTTATCAAAGCCGCTGCGGGCAAGCACTTGTTTATAAAAAATAAACAGGCGGTTAAATTTCTCTTCTATGTTTTCACCGTTACCCAACTTCACAATATGATTTCCGATCACAGGCACCATCTCCATTTCCCAGGAATCAGCAACATCTGAAGCCACCATATCAACCTGGGCAACCTGGGAGGCCCAGAAAGAATTATTGTTGATGAATGTTGCCGTTCTTCTTACATCCTGCAATAACAGGCTATCCTTTTTTGTTGTTATTTTTTTGTCCGGAAAACCCGTAAACACAGGAACCCTGGCCCTGGTCCTTGTCGATAATTTCATGGTACGGTCATACCCGTCAATATAAAAAGACATACCACCCGGTGTAAAAATCCTGGCCACCGGTTCTCTTTCTTCCACGGTTACATGCAATACATCTTTATGGTCGAAATAAACCTGGGCATCTTTTATCCATTCATTACGCTCCAGCAGGTTTTCCATTTTTTGAAGGTTAAAGGATGCTTTTGCCTGGCCTTTTATATTTCCTTTTGCCGATGCTTTTAAGATTTTAATTATTTCGGATTTACCAAGGAAATAATCTTCTTTCTTTTCCCCTTTTATGATAACTGTATAATCTTTACAGGTATTTTTTTTCTGATTGCCCATAGCGGCAATTAACAGGGTAAGCATACCACCTCCGATCACTACCCATAAGGCAACGAAAAGTATTTTTTGTATCGTTTTTTTTGTATTCACTTTCCCTTTTCAGTTAAAATTTTCTTTATACGGGGCACTAATGTATCAATGTCGCCGGCGCCCGCTGTAATAATCAATTCAGGTGTATTACCACTTTTTATCCTTTCTTCCAGCTTGCTTATTATTTCATCCATATTTAATACCCAAGCATTCCCGGGTTTCATTTTTTTTGTCAGCATCTCACTGGTTACACCTTCCAGCGGCTGCTCTCTTGCCGGATAAATAGGTAAAACAAAAACTTCATCAGCCATTTCAAGCACTTCTGCAAATTCATCGGCAAAATCTCTTGTTCTTGTAAAAAGATGAGGTTGAAAAACCAACATACATTTTTTATTATTGAATAATGATTTAGCGCCGTTGATCAATGCCCTCAATTCTTCCGGGTGATGGGCATAATCATCAATAAATACCAGGTTTTCATTTTTGATAATGTATTCAAACCGTCTTTTTACTCCGCGAAAAGAGGCCACTGCATTTTTTATCTTTTCATTTTCTATTCCCAAATCCACGGCTACTGCAATAGCGGCTAAAACATTTTCTGCGTTATGCAATCCTCCCATGTTCAGTACTACATTTTCAAACTTCTTGTCTTGCATGTTTATATCCATCTCGTAACTTCCGTTCTTCATCCTTATATTTTCAGCATATACATCCGCCTTTTTATTCTGCAAACTATAAGTAAGCTGGCGCCCTGATGATAATTCATTTCCCCTTTTCAAATCATATTGCCTGATCAGCAATCCTCCGGGTTTTATTTTTTGGCTGAAGTCAATGAAAGCCTGTTCCACCGAACCGGCCGTTCCATATATATCCAGGTGATCCGCATCCATAGCCGTAATAATGGCTATATCCGGACTTAATTTCAAAAAACTTCTGTCATATTCATCTGCTTCAATTACAGAAACATTTTTTGGATCGCTCCAGAAATTGGTTCCATAATTCACTGAAATACCTCCCAGGAAAGCATTGCAACCATACCTGGTATCCCGTAATAAATGCGCCACCATGGTAGTGATTGTTGTTTTACCATGCGTACCCGCAATACAGATATTAAAAGAACTTTCAGAGATCAATTGCAATACGTCACTTCTCTTTACCACTTTACTACCAGCTTGCCGGTAAAAAACCAACTCCTTATGGTCGGCCGGTATGGCGGGTGTATAAACAACGAGCTTCGGATCTTTTGGGATCTTTTCAAGATCTTCTTTGTAATGAATTTCTATCCCGCTTGCTTCTAATTCTTTTGTAAGGGCTGTAACTGTTTTATCATACCCGCTTACTCTTACCCCTTTTGAATGAAAGAACCGGGCAACGGCGCTCATGCCTATTCCGCCTATGCCAATGAAATAGATTTCTCCATCCAATAAAGAAGGGATCTTAAATTCATCTATAATTGTGGTTTCATTCATTTCTCTTTTTAATATTTTCCTGTTTGTTCCTAAACTCTGCACATACCAACAGATTCATAATGCTTTTAAAATTTCATCGGCTATTATTTTATCAGCATCAGTAATAGCCAGCGTCGCTATATTTCTTTTTAACTCTTCCTGCCTGTTTTCATCCTTTGCAAGATCAATGGTCATGGAAACAAGCTTCTCAGCCGCTTTGCTATCCTTAATCATTATAGCCGCATTTAATTTCACCAGCTGTAAAGCATTTACAGTCTGGTGGTCTTCGGCGGCAAAAGGATAGGGTACGAACAAAACGGGCTTTTTTACTACACATAATTCTGCTACAGTCATGGCCCCTGCACGGGCTACCACCATATCAGCAGCAGCATAAGCATACTCCATTTGAGTAATGAATTCATTGGCCCAAACGGATGATTTCCCTGCTGTGTGTTCCATTGCTTTGGCTGCATAAGGTTTTCCTGTTTGCCAGATCAATTGTAAACCTGCGTTTAACAATTGATCAAGATTTGTGGCGATAGCATCGTTAATTGATTTGGCTCCCAGGCTGCCACCTATTACCAAAACCGTCTTTTTATTTTCATCCAGGGAGAAAAAACGAATCCCTTCCTCCTTTGAAATGACAGCTTGAACAATGGACAAACGGACCGGGTTTCCGGTTACCAAAATCTTTTCTTTTGCAAAAAATTTTTCCATTCCCACCGTGCCGGTAAAAACTTTGGTCGCTTTTTTTCCCAGCATAATATTGGACCGGCCGGCAAAAGAATTGGACTCATGCAAAAAGGTGGGTATTCTCCGGGCCTGGGCAAAACGCAATACCGGGAAACTGGAATAACCGCCCACACCTATCACTGCATCTGGTTGAAACCGGTTAATGATTTTGCGAACCTGGAAAAAACTTTTAATTAGTTTAAAAGGCAAACTCATATTTTTTATCAAAGAACTCCTGTTAAATCCGGCTATATCCAATCCTTCTATATCATATCCTGCCTGCGGCACTTTTTCCATCTCCATTTTTCCTTTCGCACCTACAAACAATATTTCAATTTCCTTATCTATCTTCTTCAGCGCATTGGCAATGGCGATGGCAGGAAAAATATGCCCGCCAGTTCCTCCCCCGGCTATGATGATTCTTTTTCTTCTATCACGGGAAGCCAAATCTTCATTTCTCTTTTTAGTTTCATTCATATCCATTTCTTTCTAAACCTTCTCCTCCGGTATAATCGCGGGGCGTTCCATTTGCTCCACATTTCTTGCAACACTTAATATAATTCCAATGGCCAGGCATGTAAATATGAAACTACTGCCGCCCATACTCACCAGGGGTAGCGTTACCCCGGTTACAGGAAACAGGTTCACTGTTACCGCCATATTGGCAATAGCCTGTATCGCCAGTGTAAAACTTAACCCTAATGCCAGAAAGGCCCCAAACGCATAAGGACATCGCTTGAAAATTCGAATACAGCGGTACAGAAAAACCAGGTATATAAATACAATGAATGCGCCTCCAATAAATCCGTACTCTTCAATGATAATCGCAAATATGAAATCATTATAGGCCTGCGGCAGGTAATCCCTGGTGGTACTGTTACCCGGCCCCACACCAAAGAGACCTCCCTTAGCAATAGCCATTTTTGCCTGGTTTACCTGGTACATCTCATCATTATCAGCTTCTTTGCCACCATAAATAAAATTTTCTACCCGCCCTATCCATGTTTCTACTCTCGCAAATAATGCGGAAGAAGATTTTTTGGCTACCTGCGTTTCTTCATCATGGGTCCGGTGGCTGGCTACAGCGGCTATAATAAGAAACAAAATAGGTATCATGGCCAGGCTCACGGTAACAAGAATATGTTTTGTATTCGCTCTGCCGATAAATAAAAGCATCAGGCAGCTTGCTCCAAGTAATAAAGCTGTTGATAAATTGGCCGGCGCTATCAATAAACAAACCAGCGCCACAGGGATCATTACCGGTAAAAATCCTTTTTTAAATGTTTTGATCACCTCTTGCTTTTTACTTAACAGGCGGGCCAGGTACATAAATAAAGCAAGCTTGGCCAGGTCAGAAGTTTGCATAGTCAAATTAATAAGTGGCAACCTGATCCACCGGCTTCCTTCATTCATTCTTACGCCAAAAAATAAAGTATATATTAATAGGGGAATTACCAGCAGGAACATGATGGTTGCAATTCTGGAATACAATGTATAGTTAACCAGGTGAGCAAAATAAACAACCAGTATTCCAACAATAATAAAGGCCACTTGCTTAAACAAATATATTTCCGTGTTGCCTTTATAGTTTTTATATGCCAGGGATCCCGTTGCGCTATAAACAGCAAGCAGTGAAACCAGCGCAAGCAAAATAACCAGCGCCCAAATTACCTTGTCGCCCCTTGTTTTATTAAGGAGGTTGCGGGTGTTGAAATTTCCCATTTCACTAAATCGTATGTCTCTCGTTATTTCCATAATGCTACCGGCCGTTGATAATTAATATTTCGAAAAAAAAATTTATCCTAACATGCAAAACCCGGTTCCCTACAACTCCTTAACTGCATGTTTAAACTGGTTTCCCCTGTCTTCATAATTTTTAAACAAATCAAAACTTGCACAAGCGGGGCTCAACAACACTACGTCGCCCTTTGATGCAAAGTGATAAGCCGCCTGTACGGTATCTACAATTTTTTGTGTATTTACAATTGTACTTACACTGTTTCCAAAAGCCTGGTGAATCCGGGTATTCTCCTTTCCCAGGCAAATGATCGCTTTTACTTTTTCTCTTACCAGGTCCTCTATCAAAGAATAATCATTACCCTTGTCAACACCTCCCAAAATAAGTATGGTTGGCTTTGTCATGGTTTCAAGTGCATACCAGGTTGAGTTTACATTGGTGGCCTTACTATCATTAATAAACTCCACACCTCTGATAGTTGCTACTGGCTCCATCCTGTGTTCCAGTCCCTGGAAATCCTGTATGGCTTCACGGATTTTTTCACTGCGGATGTCCATCAAAACGGCGGCGAGGCAGGCGGCCATGGTATTGTACTGGTTATGCTTTCCTTTCAAAGCGAAATCATAAACACTCATACTTGTAAAGTCATCTCCTGTTCTTACGTACATGTCCCCGTCTTTGATAAATGCTCCATTGGATAGTTCTGTCTTCATGCTGATTGGCAGTTGGTTTGAGTGAATATTGTATTCTATTAAATATTTCATCGTTATTTCATCGTCGGCGCAATAAATGAATTGATCGGCTGGTTGCTGATTCATAACAATGCGAAACTTGCTACTGATGTATTTTTTAAAATCATAATCGTAACGATCCAGGTGATCTTCTGTGATGTTTGTCAATATGGCGATATCAGGCCGAAAGGTTTTTATATCATCCAATTGAAAACTGCTGATCTCCGCTACATAAACTGCTGCAGGAGTTTCGGCCACCTGCCTGGCAAAAGAATAACCGATATTTCCCACCATCGCACAATCAAGTCCTGCCTTCCTGCAGATATGATACATGAGTGCTGTTGTGGTTGTTTTTCCATTGCTCCCTGTTATAGCAATGATCTTGCTATCTCCTTTAAAGCGGTAAGCCAGTTCAATTTCACTGATGATCTCAATTCCTTTTGCCCTGATCTTTTTTACCATTTCATTTTTCTCAGGAATACCTGGGCTTTTCATGACCTCATCAGCTGCAAGAATTCTTTTTTCATCCTGTTTACCTTCTTCGAAATCGATACCGGCTTTTTCCAGCTCATTACGATAATTTTCTTTCAAAGAACTTTCGTCTGAAACGAATACATCATACCCTTTTTGTTTTGCAAGAATGGCGGCGCCTGCACCACTTTCCCCTCCGCCTAATATTACAATTCGTTTGCCCATACCTTCTACCCGATCCGCCGCCTCATCCGCTGCTGAAGGGCTTCCTGGTTTTACTGTTTCCCGCCTTTATGCTGGCAGTAAAAAATTAAATGTTAGTTTTCACCGGTAACAAATAAAAATTGGTTCTTCACAAGTATCAACTTTAGAAACTTCTAAAAATGATTTACATCAGAGTACTTTTTCATAAGGGCAGCAGTTGGGGTTTTTCAAATAAGCCTTTCCAGAAAACGATATCGTCCTACCTTAATTTTAACGTTACTATACTTAATACCACGCACAGAACGGTTATGATCCAAAACCTCGTTACAATCTTTGCTTCATGATAACCCTTCTTTTGATAATGATGATGTAAAGGACTCATCAAAAAAATTCTTCTTCCTTCACCATATTTTTTCTTCGTGTATTTAAAATATGTTACCTGCATGATCACACTTACATTCTCCACCAAAAACACTCCACAGAAAATGGGAATCAGCAATTCCTTGTGAACTATAATGGCCAGCGCTGCTATGATACCACCCAGTGTTAAACTACCGGTATCGCCCATAAACACCTGCGCAGGATATGAATTGTACCAGAGAAATCCAACGCAGGCCCCTATCATAGCTGCGATAAAAATGGACAGCTCACCCAGGTTGGGGATATACATAATATTCAGATAGTCTGCGAAAATAAAGTTGCCGCTGGCATAGGCGAATATGCCCAGCAAGACTCCGATCAATGCCGAAGTACCGGTAGCCAGTCCATCCAGCCCGTCTGTAATATTAGATCCGTTTGATACCGCAGTAATAATAAATATCACGATGAGTATGTAAAGCACCCATGTATAATCACGCAAACCTTCGGGCAATAATTTGGAGTAGTTAAATTCGTGTCCTTTCACAAATGGTATAGTAGTAACCGGCACTTTTGATTCAACAAAGTACCTGTCCTTTCCACTAATCGTTCGCTTCATTACCGTGGTGTCTGCGGCGGCAGGTGTCCCCATAAACTCCCGCCATGTTTTTACATTGCTGTTAAAATAAAGTGTAGCTCCAACTATGACGCCCAATCCCACCTGCCCCAGTATTTTGAACCAGCCGGCCAACCCGTCTTTATCTCCTTTTTTATAATTGCCCCCCCTTAACTGTGTCAATTTTTTTGCTCTCAGTTTCAGGTAATCATCTACAAAGCCAATGATGCCCAACCATACCGTACTGATCAGCATTAACCGGATATAGACTTTGTCCAGGTTGGCGAGCAATAATGTAGGAATCAAAATAGCCAGAATAATAATGATACCTCCCATTGTAGGTGTACCTTTTTTCGATTGTTCACCAGCCAGGCCCAGGTCACGAACACTTTCTCCCACCTGTTTTCTTTGTAAAAAACGGATAAGCTTTTTTCCGTACACCAGTGTAATAAACAAGGATAATAGGATAGCCAGCAGCACCCGGAAAGTAATGAACCGGTAAAGTTCACTTCCCGCGAAGTTTATGTTTTCCTTATCAAGCCAATCAAATAAATGATATAACATTATACTGGTGGTTTCATGTGTGCAAAAAAGTTTGCCTGCGTCGTCCTGAATTATTATTTTTTATATACTGCTCTGCTTTGCTATCTCCTCGCCTGGTTTACCTGTCTAATATTTCAAAAAATGTCTTCACTACTTCCTTATCATCAAAATGTTTTTTTTCTCCTTTTATCTCCTGGTACTTTTCATGCCCTTTTCCTGCTACCAGCACTATATCCTCCGGCTTTGCTAAACTGATCGCCGTTTTTATTGCTTCCTTTCTATCGGTGATAGAAATATATTTTCTCCGGGCTGCTGCTGGTAACCCTTGTTCCATATCCTTTATGATTTGTGCCGGGTCTTCACTCCTTGGGTTGTCGCTTGTAAATATTACTCTATCGCTATGTTCACATGCGGCTTCCGCCATCAATGGCCGCTTGGTTTTATCCCTGTCACCTCCGCACCCGACTACAGTAATTACCTGTTCGAATCCCTTTTTTAATTTTTTAATAGTTGCCAATACATTCAACAAAGCATCCGGCGTATGTGCGTAATCAACAATAGCGATCAATTTATCCTTTGGCGACACCATGTAATCAAACCGCCCTTCCGCTCCGGTTAACACACTCAGGCATCTCAGTATTTCATGTTTATCTTCTCCCATACATACCCCGGCGCTATATGCCGCCAGCAAGTTGTATGCATTGAACTCCCCAATCAACCGAAAGTGAACTTCCTGTTCATTCACTATCATCACCAATCCCGATAAACTATTTTCAATGATCTTTCCTTTAAAATCAGCAAGTGTCCTCAGGCTATACAAATACTTTCCGGCATTTGTATTTTGCAACATCACTGGCCCCCGTTTATCATCCGCATTGCTGATAGCGAATGCGGAGGAAGACAGCCCATCAAAAAATGATTTCTTCACACGGATATATTCATCAAAGGTTTGGTGATAATCCAGGTGGTCATGCGTGATATTGCTGAATACACCCCCGGCAAACTTTAAACCCGCAACCCTATGCTGATGCAATGCATGAGAACTTACTTCCATGAATACATGTGTGCATCCTTCATCTACCATCCGTTTCAATAGTTCATTCAAATGGATAGCATCCGGCGTGGTATGCGTTGCCGGTATAATTTTATCGCCTATGTGATTTTCGACGGTGCTCAACAAACCACATTTATATCCCAATGCTGCAAAGAGCTTAAATAGTAAAGTGGCAATGGTTGTTTTGCCATTTGTACCGGTTACGCCAACGATCTTTATTTTTTCCGACGGCTGGTCAAAAAAATTATGTGCTATCCATCCCGCAGCTTTTGCACTATTTTCCACTTGCACATAGACCACATTTTTTTCTGCACCAGAAAATTGTGTTTCACTTACTACAGCCACAGCTCCCATCCCGATCGCTTTTTCAATGAACTGGTGCCCATCGGCAGCCACACCCCTGATTGCTATGAACAGACTGCCTGGTTTTACTTTCCTCGAGTCTACCTGTATATCCACTACGTCAACTTCTGTGCTTCCGGATACAGATCTGATGGCAACCTTATATAGTAGTTCTCTTAATATCACTTATGAATAAATCATTTAATCTCAGCTTAATTCTATCAACACTTTCATCCCCTTTAATAAAGCACTCCCCGCCTCAACAGATTGAGCAATCACTTTTCCTTTTCCCTTTACCGACACTTTCACCCCTTTACTTTCCAACACGTACAGCGCATCCTTTAAGCCCATTCCTTTTACATTGGGCATTACCTGTGGCCTGACCGAACTTGTTTTTATCATGGGCTGGTAATTAAAAGCAAAAACGTTGCTCCAGGTATTTTTTAATGACGAATCCACAAATTCCACATTCAACGAGGTGAAAACATTTTTTATATCCGCGGTATTTCCTGCATAGAAATAATTTGAACTATCTTTTTTTGCCGCATACATATTGGGTGATTTCGGATTGACATACATGGCATACAACTTTGTAGCTACTTCTTTAAACACGGGGCCGGCAAGTGATCCACCATAATGTACGGCTGCATGCGGCCGGGTACGAATGACTACGATACAGGAATATTCCGGAGCATTAGCAGGAAAATAACCAACAAATGATGCCTGGTATACACCTGCTCCATATTTAATATTTCCATCTGCTACGTGTGCTGTTCCCGTTTTTCCTGCCACGGCAAAAGGCATATTTTTAAACGCAATTCTTCCGGTGCCTTCTGTTACTACTGCCTCCATGCTTTCTCTTGCAGCACTTATTACGTCAGCCCTGGCAATATTTTCATTCAATACTTCCGGTTCAAACTGTTTAACCATAATACCATCCTGTTGAATGCTGTTGACCAGGTAGGGTTTCATCATTTTCCCATTATTAGCAACAGCATTATAAAGTGTAAGCGTTTGCAGCGGACTTACCTGGATGGCATATCCAAAACTCATGGTAATCATATTCATAATACCACCCCGGTTTTTATCCAGTGGTGCCAGTTGCGGACTTGGGATATTAGAAAGATCAACCGGCGACCGGCTGTCCATGTGAAACCGGTGTAAATAGCTCCTGAAATCTTTTGGGTCCTGTGCAAATGCTTTGTAAGCCAGCTTACCCATACCTACATTTGAACTATGCGAAAAACATTCTTTCACCGATAACACCGGTTTGGGAGCCCGTTCAGCATCATTTATATTCCTGGGGCCCACAACCATATGCCCAGCGGTGCCCACTTCTACCTGGTCATTTAACCGGGAAGTTCCTTTTTCGAGTACTGCTAAAAGAGTGACCAATTTAATTGTTGAACCCGGCTCAGTAACACGCAAAGCGTAGTTATCATCTTCCCAATAGCTTCCGTCCGGTCTGCGGCCCAGGTTGGCTATTGCTTTTATCTTTCCGGTTTTCGTTTCCATTACTATACAAGTACCATAGAGGGATTCACTTGTTTCCATTGTTTTCAATAAAGCATTCTGTGCTATATCCTGTATGTTTACATCCAGTGTTGTGAAAATGTCTTTGCCATTTTCAGGCTCCATCTGGAATCCTTGAATCGGGATAGCACCACCCGCTGCAAATCTTACCAGCCGTTGACCTTTCTGCCCGGTTAATAAAGAATCATAAGTTTTTTCAAGACCTACATTTTGTTTTTTCAGCTTTCCGTTTGTTGCAATATGTTCCCGGGACAGACCGATGGTACGGTTGGCCAGCAAACCAAACGGGGATAATCGTTTGCTGCTTTCCTCTACAATCACTCCACTTTTATTTCTACCCAACCTGACTAAAGGGAACTCGCGGAAATTTTTATACTGCTCAAATGACATTTTCTTTTTGAGTGAATAATACCTGCCCCTTTTTTTATATCCATCCGATAATTCCTTTTTATACTGAGCAGTGCTTTTATCTCCAAAATAGATGGCCATTGCCCTGGCAAAAGAATCCAGGTTTTCTTTAAACACTTTTCCGTTTTTGTGCCTGAGACCATCTGCCCGAAAATCAAGATAGATATCAAATTCAGGCAGGGAAGTGCTGAGCATTTGTCCATCCTCACTATATATTGTACCCCTATCAGCATCCAATTCTACTATGCGGTGATACATACTGTCGCTCATACTGCGCCAATGCTCTCCCTGGAAACGCTGAATGTAAAAGGCTTTGGTCAGAATAAGCATACCGATCAGGACCAGTGCAATAAAGCACAGGTAAACTCGCCATAATATATCACGTCTTATTTCCATTTATTCTTAACCCGCTTCTGACTATTTTACGATTGCTTCTTCACTTGTCTACTATTGCAACAGGGGCCAGCACTACCGGAGACACTTCCAACTCTTTTAATCCCAAAGGCGCTACGGCTTTGGAAAGCTCACTTTGTTTACTGCGAAACATAACTTCACCCTTCACCGTTTTATACTCGTGTTGCAACTCTCTTACTTCTTTTGTGGTGCGGCCGATATTTCTAACTGTTTTATCTGCCAGGTGCCCGTTGTATATATATATTACGGCAAGTAGTGTTAGAAAGAAAAAAAATGGAACCTGCTTAACCACCGACTGATAGTTGAGCAACCTCTTCCACCTTCCTTTCAACGATTCGTCTTTGTTTTCTTTCTCTATAGTTTGCTGTTCATCCATTTGCTCTTTCCATTTAAATTTTTTCCACTATTCTCAGTTTCGCACTTCTTGACCTTGGGTTTACTTTCATTTCGGTAGCGGAGGGAATAACCGGTTTCCTGGTAATAATCTTAAATTCCTTTTGCCTCTCCGTATTGATAAAAGGGTTTTCCTCCAATTCATCAAATGAACCCTGGCGGAAAAAATTTTTTACCAACTTGTCTTCTAAAGAATGGAATGTAATGATGGCAGCCCGACCTCCGGTCTTCAGTAGTTTTGGGATTTGTTCCAGCATTTCTTTTAGAGCACCTAATTCATCATTCACTTCAATACGCAATGCCTGGAATACCTGGGCAAAATATTTTTTGGGATTTCCTTTTACCACCTCATGGAGGGCATTTTTAAAAGCATCAATGGTTTTTAGCGATACCTGTTCCCTGGCTGTTACAACTTTTTTGGCGAGAGTTTTTGCATTCGTTACTTCCCCGTATTGCCCGAATATTTTATGCAGTTGGTCTTCGCTATAGGACTTTACAACGTCAAAAGCGGTGAGGCTTTGGCGCTGATCCATCCGCATATCGAGCCCGGCATCAAAACGAGTGGAAAAACCTCTCTCTGCTTCATCAAACTGGTGACTGCTTACACCCAGGTCGGCAAGAATTCCGTCAACGGCTGTGATCTGATGAAGGCGGAGAAAGCGCTGTAAGTGGCGGAAATTATGTGGCACAAAAACTACTCTTTCATCTGCAGGCAAATTTCTCCTAGCATCTTCGTCCTGGTCAAAAACTACAAGCTTAGCTTCGTCACCTAACTTTTCAAGTATGGCTTTTGAATGTCCGCCGCCACCAAATGTGCAATCCACATATATTCCAGCGGGATGAATAGCTAACCCGGCTATTGTTTCCGTAAGCAATACTGGAATATGGTAAGCGGATGCTGGTAAGCTGCCTTGTTTACCTGTTGCAAAGGTTTCGTCAGTTTTCAATTTTTTTTTCATGTCAACTAATTAACTTTTACATCAGCAGGCAGTTTAAAGGCTTTAACCCGTTAGGCCAGTTCCACCTCCTAAAACTTTATGCACCATTTTACTTAATGCTTCCGATGAGATTGAATCAAAGAGCTGTTTGTACTTATTACTATCCCAGATTTCTAATTTATCATCCGCCCAATGCATGACCAGGTCTTTTTGCAAACCGGCATGCTCTTTCAAATGGGGCGGTACTAAAAGCCTGCCTGCACTATCCGGTTCCACATAAGCCGCACCATTCAAAAAAAAGCGGCGTACCGGCCTTTCCTCTTCATTAAAATCATTCAAAGTCCTGATCTTCGCTGAAAACACTTCCCAATTCCCAACTGTGAATAATGTTACACAATTGTCAAGTCCTCTGTTGAAAACAAAGCGGGTACCTTCTTCTTCCGAAAGCTGCTTTTTGAAAGCAGCTGGTAAAAGAAAGCGGCCTTTTGAGTCCAAAGTCGCCTGGTATTCGCCTAGGATTTCTATCATTATCAGGGTCTTGAGTCAATTTTTTTCTATATTGACACAAAATAACACTTTTTACCACTCGCTATCCAAATTTTGATGCTTTTATTTTGTCCACAATAGTTTTTACCCTGTAAGCTTCTGCGGGAGCGAATTTGGTCAAATGGAGGTCAATTTTTCTGTTTTTCTACGTGGATTATCTGTGAATTGCGGTGGATAACAGGTTAATTACAATCTCATTTCTTTCTTTGAAATATGATAAGTAAATAAATTAATTAATTTTTCATCTCTTGTCTTTATTCCGGGTTAACTTATACCCCTACTTCAAAATTCAGAATCCATTGTAGTTTGCATTATGCCAAAAGCAGGTTATTCCGGAACACCATTAATTAAAAAACTGGATATTAAGCCGGAAATGAAAATATGGTTGCTTAACCAACCTGATAATTATTTTGATTTGCTGGAGATGAATATAAGTGACCAGCTATGTGAAAAAAAAGAACCGCCTGACTGGATACATCTTTTTGTAAAAAGCAAACAGGAATTTGAAAAGCAGATGAAAAGTTTACAAAAGGTATACAGGATGAATCCATCCGTCATCATTTGGATTTCCTGGTATAAAAAAAGTGCGAAGATCCCAACCGACATAACAGAAGACAGTATCCGTAATTATGCACTCAAAAATAATCTTGTAGATATAAAAGTTTGCGCTGTCAGCGAAATATGGAGTGCATTAAAACTGGTAGTTCCATTGGCTAAAAGGAAAGTGATTAAATAAGTTTCCCCTGATAAAGCGATATTTGCGATTCAATAAATACAGCAGTTTGCTGTACTCTTATGCACCCGAAAAATCTGTCCATTTCAACGTTTACTTATTCACTGCCCGAAGAAAAAATAGCTTCCTATCCACTGTCCAAAAGGGATTCATCCAAATTGCTTGTATATAAAGAACAAAAAATTACTGAGGATATTTATAAAAATATAGCATCTTTTATCCCAGTAGATTCCTTTTTGATGTTTAATGATACACGGGTTATAGAAGCCAGGTTAATTTTTCAAAAACCCACAGGCGGAAATATTGAAATTTTTTGCCTGGAACCTCATGAACAATATAAGGACATTACATCCGCCATGCAGCAAAAGAGAATGGTATGGTGGCAATGCCTGGTAGGAGGCGCTTCTAAATGGAAACGCGGACAAGTGCTTAAGAAAATCATTTATGCTTTTAACAAAGAAATTTTATTAGAAGCTGTATTTAGAGAAAAAAGAACTGACTGCTTTATCATTGAACTTTCCTGGACGGATACTGAAATGGATTTTGCCAGCTTGCTTCATCATGCAGGCGCCATTCCTCTACCCCCTTATATTAAAAGAAAAGCAGAAGCCGGCGACAAGGAACGATATCAAACTATTTATGCCAGGCAGGAAGGATCAGTGGCAGCACCTACGGCAGGATTGCATTTTACAAAAGATATTTTTAACGCCCTGAAGAAAAAAAATATTCAGACAGATTTTCTGACACTTCATGTTGGAGCAGGCACTTTCAAACCGGTAAAAGGAGATACGCTTGAACAACATGAAATGCATAGTGAATATTTAGATGTGTCCAAAGAAATAATTGAAAAGATTATTCTTCATCCCGACAAAACAATCATCGCGGTAGGTACTACCTCGCTGCGAACAATAGAAAGTTTGTACTGGCTGGGAGTAAAAGCCTTAGTATCAAAAAGGAATAACCAAATTTGTGATCCCGAATTTTTTACAGCAGGCCAATGGGACCCTTATGAAATACAAGAGCAGGATATCTCCATCTTTTTAGCTTTGCAATCATTGCTGGAATGGATGGAGGTAAATAAATTGCAGCGGTTAATCACCAAGTCACAACTGATCATAGCCCCCGGTTATAAATTACGTATTGCAAAAGCATTGGTAACAAATTTTCATCAGCCCCGCTCCACTTTACTACTGATCATCGCGGCATTAATTGGCGATGACTGGCGCAATGTTTATGAGTATGCTCTGCAAAATGAATTTCGTTTCCTGAGCTACGGAGACGGCTGCCTGATTTGGGAGAAATAAACCTGGAATAATGAAAGAATCACCAGGAACAGGATCCAAATTTTTTAAGTTGATTTTTTCAAAGGCAAATCAATAACAAAAACACTGCCCTTACCCAACAAACTTTCCACTTTGATATCACCGCCCTGCGCTTCCACAACCGTTTTTACATAACTTAACCCAAGGCCAAAGCCTTTTACATTATGAAGATTTCCGGTATGAGCCCGGTAAAATCTTTCAAATACTCTTTTTACGGTTTCTTTGTTCATACCAATCCCATTATCCTCCACCCTGATCACCAGGTTTTTGCCATTTGATTGGGTTGTAATTTTCAATATTACCGGTGTGTTTTCTTTCGAATATTTAACGGCGTTATCTATCAGGTTATTGATCATATTTGAAAAATGAACCTCGTCAGCCATTACTAAATCATTGGTAGCATTCAAACCCAATTGCGCCTTTCCTCCTTTCTCCTGCAATTGTAAAGCAAAATTATCAACCACATCGTTTATGACTTGATGAACATGCAGGGGTTGCAGGTTTAACTCCAGCTCCTGTTTTTCAAGTTGTGAAGCCTTCAGGATGGTTTCAACTTGCCGGTTCATTCGCTGGTTTTCCTCTTTTATTATTCCACTGAAATAATTCATTTTACTTCTGTCCTGCAATACTTTTTCATTTTTCATAGCATCCACTGCCAGTGAAATAGTGGCAATAGGTGTTTTGAATTCATGCGTCATATTATTAATAAAATCATTTTTTATCTCGCCCAGTTTTTTCTGGCGAAGCATGGTTCGTACTGTCAGGTAAAATGCAGTAATAATAATAATCGTAAAAACGATGGAGGTAAGGATCCGTAAACGAAGTTCTTTTAAAGCGGCTTCTTTCCAATCCAGCGCTACAACTACAAGCGTTTCATCAAGGGCCAGGTTTTCAGCTGCCGATCCGCTGGGAGCGTTTAGTTGGTATCCTCTTGAAAAATTATTGATACTATCATCATATTCTACCAGGAAATTCTTAGATCTCAGTTCTATGTTACCGATAGCCCCGGTTCGGGAACTAACAGTGGCCAGCATAAATTCGAAATCTACTTTTTCCAGGTCAAGCGAGACAAAAGCTTTTTTTATCTTATCCTGTAATTCTGTTGCCGTAAATCGTTTACCTATTGTTACCGGCCGTAAGAACTCCATGGTAAACTCATCCTGGAAAATGGTGTTGGGTGAACTTATTTTACTGCTCAAATAACTTCCTTTGTACTGTGCCAGTTCTTCCCCAATCGTCATAACAGCCCGTTCCACTTTCCCCTTGATCTGCTCCTCTTTTAGCAGTATCATATTTTTCAACCAGGATATCTGGATAAAGATGATACCTATCAATGAAACAGTAATAAGTAAAGTGATAATGGTAAAAGTTCGTTTCAAAAAGGTTTGATTTTTATGAAAGATAAAAGGTTTTTATGAACAGCCAATCGGGCAAAAGTACAAATGAAGCTATAACATAATCATACAACCTGAACATGGCTCTTTTTTTTAACGTGGCTTTAAAGAAAAGCCGAACCAATTGTGTTAGTACAGTTTTTATTAATTTTAATACAGGCGTTTTTTTAAAAAAAATTATTCCCCTACCTTGAAGTATGGTTGATCCCGGACCAGGCATATTATTAATTGCAGATCCATTTTTAAAAGATCCCAATTTTTTGAGGACGGTTGTCATTCTTTGCGAGCACCGGGAAGAAGGAAGCTTCGGATTTGTTTTAAACCGCAAGTATGAAAATACCCTGGATGAACTGGTTCCCGACGTAGAGGGTTTTAAATTGCCGGTATATTATGGCGGTCCTGTTCAACTGGATACTATCCACTTTCTTCATCAGTATCCCAAAGAAATTCCCGGTGGGGAAGAAGTGATGAAAGGGATATTTTGGGGAGGTGATTTTGTGAAAGCTGTTGAAATGATCAAAAATGGCGACATGGATTTTCAAAAAATACGTTTTTTTATCGGGTATTCCGGATGGGGCACCGGGCAATTGAATGAAGAACTTAAAGAAAAATCATGGCTAACGGTAAAAGCGAACCGGAAACTGATTTTTCTTACCCGTGCCGAAGAAATATGGAAAGAATCTCTCAAACATTTAGGCGGAGATTATGAAATGATGATCCATTTTCCTACCGATCCGCAATTGAATTGATTTTTATCCGGGATAATTTTTTATCGAACTTCTAAAAATGTTAATTAAGGCAGGAGCCTTTATCTTTTACTGATTGCAACTTAGTCTTACATTTTAACCTCCATTATAAAACTTAACTATGAAAAAAATTTATGCCGGTACCCTTTTAAGCCTTACACTATTTCTTTCCTCTTGTGATTCATTAAAAAAAATTGCCTCTCAAATTGGTATTTCAGAATTTGAAATGGCAGCCGGGCTTAAGGATGCTTTGTCGCAGGGGCTTTTTCGTGGCTTCAATGCCTTTGCTGATCCCGATGGCAATCCCCTGGTTCGATTTGCTTTCCCGGGTGATGCCGCTAAAATAGAAAAGACTTTAAGGGATATAGGTTTGGATAAAGTAGTGAACCAGGTGACTGCAAAATTTACCCGGGCCATGTCGCAAGCTGTTCTTGCCGCCAAACCCATATTCCTGAATTCGGTGAAACAAATGACAATCCGTGATGCTGCTGGTATATTGGTAACAGATAATATGCATGCGGCTACCGATTATTTTAAATCTACCATGTCGCCAGAACTGATGGCCGCCTTTCGTCCCATTGTTGATAGCACGGTAAAAACTGAAGGAGCCAGCGAAGAGTGGAGCAACCTTGTAAATATTTATAACAAAATACCTTTTATTAATAAACCCCTTGAAAGTAATCTTACCGATTTTGTAGCAGCCCGTGCTATTGATGTTATGTTTCTATCGGTGGCCAATGAAGAGGAAAATATCAGGGCTAAATATGAGTTTCGCAAAACGGATATGATGAAAAAAGCATTCGCCTATGCGGATGAGCAATTAAAGAAAAGAAGACAGCAATCCAATTAGAATTTAACAGTTGTGAAGGGTTTGAATATCACTCGCGTTGTATTGCCAACCGTACTTAGAACCAGTAATTTTGATTTTTCGCCCGGTTCAGGATCAGCCTCTCCGAGTGTTTCTTTTGGCATACCAAAGATCAATGGCCAGAACAATAATCAGGATAAACAAACCAAAGAATTCCCTTGTTTCTTCTATCCAGGGTTTGGTAGCTTGCATGGTAGCGGCAATATTTTCTGAATTATGTTTTTCCATCCAATCTAAAACACCGTCAGCTGTAAAAAATAAATAAAGAGCATAGCCAGTATAAATTAAAATGCCGGCGATATATGCCTTTGGAAAATATTTATTGCGGAATGCCAGCCAGCAAAGTACAGTTCCGTACAGGTAAATGGGCATCCAGATATGAGGATCGGGATCGTTATATTGCAAGACGGCCGATAGGAGAAAAAGAAAACTGAAAAGGAGGTTAAAATATTTCATTTAGTAAACATACAAATAAGCCTTAAAAAAACTAAATGAAACGCTTACGTTCAGTGCATCTGAAGGCAGTATCTATTAAAGAACTTAATGACTGTTTGGAGGAAAGTGATAAACGTTTCCATTTTATAAGAAATAGAATCAAAAATGGAAAAGAGGAAAATAAAATTCCCGCATTATTTATATAGAAAAGCCCCCCCAATAAAAATCAGGAGGGCCATGAACAGTTTTCACAATCCGGATAGGCTGGTTTTTCGCCAGTCTATTTATTGCCCCTGTTGATTTACTCAGTGGAAGAGGCACAATTAATCAGGGAACTTCAACCGGAACTGCTCCTTCAGCTAATACAGTCACTTTATTGTTCAGCACCTCAACAAATCCGCCTTGTATATCGAAGTATGCAAAATGATTTTGTTTATCTTTTAAAATTTTTACCCGGCCCGCTTTCAATGCACTTACCAGCGGTGCATGTTTTTCCAGCACCTCAAAGCTACCACTGATACCCGGCATTTGAACTCCGTATACCTCGTCGCTGTAAATTTTTTTTTCTGGCGTTAATATTTCTAGGTTCATAAATTCCAGTCTCCTGAAAATGTCCTCCGAAAGAGGAACCAGTCACTCACCACCCTAAATGAGCAAGTGAACGAATGTTGTTTAATGTTGATTAACTAACAGGAAGTTGAAGAGTGCGACGCAACAGACGATGATAGTAGTACTGCAAGCGGATAAACAATCATTCAACTAACCTTAAAGAACTTTGATTCAAATTACCTTTGTCACCACAATCATTTACCCTAAAAAGGATTTTTATCCTTGTGCCTGTGCTACCAATTTCTTACCCTTTTCGATTGCATCATCAATACTACCTACCAGGTTAAAAGCAGCTTCAGGCAATTCATCCACTTCCCCATCCATGATCATATTAAATCCACGGATCGTTTCTTCAATGGGTACCAATACTCCCTTCAAGCCTGTAAATGCTTCCGCCACATGGAAAGGCTGGGAAAGAAATCGCTGTACCTTCCTGGCACGGGCCACCAGCATTTTATCTTCATCGCTCAACTCATCCAGTCCCAGGATGGCAATAATATCCTGAAGTTCCTTATAGCGTTGCAAGATAAATTTCACACGGTTGGCGCAATCATAGTGAAGATCACCTACGATCTTCGGCGTTAAAATACGTGATGTAGAATCCAAAGGATCAACGGCGGGATAGATACCAAGATCGGCAATTTTCCGACTCAAAACTGTGGTGGCATCAAGGTGTGCAAAAGTTGTTGCCGGCGCCGGATCCGTAAGGTCATCCGCTGGCACATAAACGGCCTGCACAGAAGTGATGGAGCCGTTTTTTGTAGACGTGATGCGTTCCTGCATTATCCCCATTTCAGTAGCCAGCGTAGGTTGATATCCTACTGCCGAGGGCATACGGCCCAATAATGCAGACACTTCTGATCCTGCCTGGGTAAACCGGAAAATATTATCAACAAAGAAAAGGATATCGCGGCCTTTACCTTCTCCATCGCCATCGCGGTAGTATTCTGCTATCGTTAATCCTGAAAGTGCAACCCTTGCACGGGCTCCCGGGGGCTCATTCATTTGTCCGAAGACGAAAGTAGCTTTGGAGTCAGCCAGTTCTTTCATATCAACTTTACTCAGGTCCCAGCCTCCTTCTTCCATACTATGTTTAAATGCATCGCCATATTTCATGATGCCTGCTTCAATCATCTCTCTCATCAGGTCATTTCCTTCACGGGTTCTCTCTCCCACCCCAGCAAATACCGAAACACCGGCATATGCTTTAGCAATATTATTGATGAGTTCCTGGATCAAGACTGTTTTTCCAACACCGGCACCACCAAACAAACCGATCTTACCACCTTTGGAGTAAGGTTCGATCAGGTCAATTACCTTAATACCTGTAAACAACACTTCCGTAGAAGTACTCAGGTTTTCAAATGCCGGAGGTTTGCTGTGAATAGGTCGTCCATTGTGTTTGGACACTGCTGGCAAGCCGTCGATCGCATCTCCTGTTACATTAAACAAGCGTCCTTTAATTGCTTCACCAACCGGCATTGCGATTGCCTTACCCGTATCGATTACCTCCGTGCCACGCACAAGGCCTTCCGTACCGTCCATTGCTATGGTTCGCACACTATCCTCTCCAAGGTGTTGCTGCACCTCAAGAACCAACGTATCGCCATTTTCCTTTTTTAGTTCCAGTGCATTATAAATATCAGGAAGTGAACCATCGAATTGCACATCAATGACGGCGCCAATGATCTGCTTTACTTTACCAACTTTTGCCATATCAATATTTTTGGGGAGTTCCGGAACTTCCGGAATTATTTTGGCCGCAAAGGTAAGGGAGCGGGATGAATGTGCAAATTTGAAAACCATGTAAATTTAAAAGTGAGCTGAGCGATTATGTCACCGGCTTTCAGGCCTTAATTGGGCTGTAGTTGCGTCCGCCACGGCGGATCAGGATAAGATTCGCCACCCACATCACTCTTCTATCAGAAAACATTTTTTCATTGGGTCAGGCAAGGGCACTACTTGATTTTTTTGATGTTACCTGTGGTCCAAATTATCCAAATTTTAATTAACCTGATTATTTTAAACATTAAGTTTTAACTTCTCCTTCAAACCAATAAACTATTATTTATGAACCGATTCATGGCGGCCCTTGCGGTTATCTTATTATTTTCCTGTGCTGATAATAATAAAAAAGAACAACCCCCCCGCGATGTAAAACAATACAGTATTGAACAATTTTACAAAAGTTCCGAAGTCTTTGGCGGCTCTATTAGCTCCGATGATGATAACCTTCTTGTAACCAGTAATGAAAGTGGCATCTTCAATGCCTATAAGATTAACCTGGCATCGGGCAATAAGACCCAACTGACCAATTCGGATAAAGAATCCGTTTTCGCGGATAGTTTTGTTCCAGGTACAGAAAACATTATTTACAATTCTGACAAAGGTGGTAACGAGAACAGCCATCTTTTTCTTCGGAAAGCAGACGGTACCATCAAAGATCTTACTCCCGGTGAAAAGGAAAAAGCCAGCTTCTGGGGCTGGAGCCGTGATAATAAATTTTTATACTATACTTCTAACAAAAGAAATCCCATGTTTTTCGACATGTATAAAATGGATACCATCAACTGGACCAGTATCATGATCTACAAGAATGACAATGGATTTGACGCTGGCGCTATGTCAGCGGATGAGAAATATCTGGCGCTTGTAGAGCCGGTAACTACTACTTTTTCCAATCTCTACTTGCTCAACCAGCAGACCGGCCAATTGAAAAAGATCAATCCATATAGTATTGAATGTAATAATAGACCACTTCAGTTTTCTCTTGACAATAAGACGCTGTATTACCTGACAGATGAAGGAGGTGAATTCACCTATATCGCGAAGTATGATATTGGTACCGGTCAGAAAGAAAAATTATACAGTGACAAATGGGATGTGGTATGGATGACCAAATCATTCAATGAAAAATACCGGGTGATCTATGTGAATGAAGACGGAGCCAACAAACTTCACCTCTTTGATCATCAAACAGGGAAAGAACTTGAATTTCCGAAGATTGAAGACGGAAACATACAAAGTGTAAGTATCTCCCGAAGTGAGAACAAGATGATCCTGAATGTGGGTAGTTCCAAAGCGCCGGGCAACCTGTATAGCTATGATTTCAATACCAAAAAATTAAAAAAACAGACTGCTACCCTTAACCCCGATATTAATGAAGCTGACCTGGTTTCGGCACAGGTAGTGCGTTACAAATCCTTTGATGGATTGGAAATACCAGCTATCTATTATAAACCTCAGCAGGCCACAATTGAAAACAAAGCACCCGCAGTGGTATTTGTACATGGCGGTCCGGGCGGGCAGGCTGGTCAATATTATTTTTCTCTGATACAATATCTCGTTAACCATGGATATGCAGTAATGGATGTGAACAACCGTGGCAGCAGCGGTTATGGAAAAACCTTCTTCAAAATGGATAACCGTAATCATGGCGACAAAGACCTTAAAGATGTGGTATGGGGTAAAAAATACCTGGCTTCCCTTCCTTATATTGATTCCTCTAAAATTGGTATTCTTGGAGGGTCGTATGGTGGTTATATGACCCTGGCCGCTTTATGTTTTCAGCCGGATGAATTCGATGTTGGTGTAGACTTGTTTGGTGTGTCCAACTGGCTGCGTACTTTAAAAGAAGTACCCCCATATTGGGAATCGTTTAAAAAAGCATTATACGAAGAGATTGGTGATCCTAATTCAGCAGACACTGTCCGGTTAAAACAATATTCACCCTTACTGCACGCAGCTAATATCAAAAAACCATTGATGGTATTGCAGGGAGCCAACGATCCGAGAGTTTTGAAAATAGAAAGTGATGAAGTAGTAGCTGCTGTAAAGAAAAATAATGTACCGGTTGAGTATGTTATCTTCCCCGACGAAGGACATGGCTTTATAAAAAAAGAAAATGAGATAAAGGGTTACGGACAAATACTAACCTTTCTCGATAAATATTTGAAAGGGGCACCATTAAAAAATAAAAAAAACTAATTTTTCTTTAGCATGGAAAAAGGCGCTTTAATTCAGGCGCCTTTTTTATTTGGAGAACTCCTGCTATAAGTAGCGTAAAAAATGATCTAAAGATTTTCCTCGAGCTAGTCTACTGCTTTTGGCGAAGATTTTCTCTGATTAATTCACCTTCCGTCAAGCCCGGAGCATAAATAATTTCCACAGGCATAATCTTTGCAAACGATGACACATGAAAAAATTATTATTTTATTTGCCCCTGGGTTTGTTTTTGTTAATATCCTGTATAAATAACAACGATAACAGCGCTGGAACTGAAGTAAAAAACAAGAAGATCACCGCCAGAAATAATTATATAAATGCTTCTAATTCATATAGCGATCTTTTTTTGGACAGTGGGGCTGTCGAAAAATATATAATTGAGAAAAATATTCCCGATTCCATTAGCCGCCGCTTACTTAGTTTTTACAATAGCCGAAATTTTCAGTTTGCCTGGTTTTCCGGCGATGGCCTTACCGAACAGGCAAGAGGCTTTTGGAACCTTCATAACCATCATACCGCTTCCAGTGACGATACTACGCTTGATAATAAGGAACTACAAAAAAGAATGGATTACCTGATTACAGATGACAGCATTTCCCCTTCAGCAACGAATAAGTCCTTTATTAAGACAGAACTCCAATTGACCACTCAATTTATCCGGCACACATTACTGGCTTATGAATCTGAATACGTAAAAAGAAAGGAAATGGAGCGTTTTATCCCGGCTATAAAACAGGATGCCTTATACCTGGCCGACTCCTTATTAAAAAAGAAACATAAGGATGATAAATATTATGAAGACGTAAATCCATCCTATGGCAAACTGAAGGATAACCTTGCTCTTTATTATGGTATTCATTCAAAAGGTGGGTGGCCACAAATTTCGGGTGATAAAAAAGTTCTAAAAAAGGGAATGTCCTCGCCTGAAATAGTCTTAATTAAAAAAAGACTCCAAATAACCACTGACTTGTCTGTCACTGATACCTCCATGCTTTTTACGGATACACTGGAAACGGGTGTAAAAAAATTTCAGCGCAGGCATGGATTAAAGCAGGATGGTATTGTCAATAAAACTACTCTCGCGGAAATGAATATACCTGTTGCCAGGAGAATACAACAATTATTGATCAATATGGACCGTATGAGATGGTTGCCTGTACAACCGCAGGGCGATCTTTTGTTAGTGAACATTCCTGCCTTTGTTCTTCATGCTATAGAGAATAATAAAAAAGTCTTCGACATGGAAGTGGTAGTAGGCAAAGAAGGACATGATACCAGGGTGTTTACAGGTAAGCTTAACCAGGTAGTTTTTAGTCCTCACTGGAATGTGCCTTCCAGCATTGTAAAGAATGAAATCTTACCAGCGATAGCGAAAGACCCCGGCTATCTTGAAAGCCACAATATGGAAAAGACCGGCGAAAATAATGGTGTGCCCGAAATCAGGCAACTTCCTGGTGGAGACAATGCACTGGGCAAAGTAAAATTTCTTTTTCCCAATTCCTTCAATATTTACTTTCATGATACACCTTCAAAAAGTTTGTTTTCCAGGAATAAAAGAGCATTTAGTCACGGTTGTATTCGCCTGAGTGATCCTGAGCGAATGGCAAATTACCTGTTGCGGAATAATGACAGTTGGAATGCTTCAAAAGTTAATACTGCGATGAATAGTGGTGAAGAAAAATTTGTACCCCTAAAAAAAGCAGTTCCCGTATTGATCACCTATTACACAGCCTGGGTTGATGAAGAAGGTGAACTCAATTTCAGGGAAGACATTTACGGACACGATCAGCAATTAATGAAAAAGATGTTTACCCGAATATTATAAAAATACCAACGGTAATTCCTTTAACATAAACCTTTCCGGCCGGAAAGGTTTTTTTTGGCTACCTTGGTATGCACAAGTACGGTGTTTTTATAACGGCTGTTCATCCACTACTACCCTATTAAAACCGGTTTCACCTGGAGCAGGAAATGCACACCCGTTCACTTCACATTAGCGTAAATTCTAAAAATTTATTTTCATTTGTCCGATATGAAAGCCACCGGTCGTCATATATCTGTACTTATTTAATAAACACAAAAAATTGCTGTTATGAAAGATTACTTATTGTTATTTCGCGGCGGTGACGCGGGAAGAACAGATGAACAAAAAAATCCGGAAAAATGGAAAGAACACATGGCCAAATGGAAAACATGGATGGAAAATTTGGGAAAGGAGCAAAAATTTATTTCTGGCCTTCCCCTTGGCAAGGATGGCTCGGTCATAAACGGAAGCAAAAAAAATGTTACTGACGGTCCTTTTACTGAAGGAAAAGAAATTGTAGGTGGATACCTGATGATCAAGGCTGCCGATCATGGCGAAGCAGTAGAATTAGCCAAAGGATGTCCTCTTCTTGATCATGAAGGCACCGTTGAAGTAAGAGAACTTCTGCCACTAAACATGTAAAAAACATAAAGTCTAAAATTTAATTTAATTCATTATGGAAAAGTTTATGCTCATTTTTCATGGCGGCCAGATAAATGGCGCCAGCCCCGAACAAATGCAGTCACACATGGGAAAATGGATGGCCTGGATTGATAAGCTAAATAAAACACAACAATATGTATCGGGAGAACCCTTGCTGCCGGGAGGTAAAATAATTATGGGAAAAAGCGGGAAAACGGTGACTGATGGTCCCTACACGGAAGGGAAAGAAGTAGTGGGTGGCTTTTTTATAATAAAGGCAAAAGACATGAATGAAGCTGTAGCAATCTCAAAAGATTATCCTGATTTTGATGCGGGGGGAACCGTCCAGGTAAGGCAAGTAATGAAAGTTGACATGTAATTTTACTGTTGATCGGATAGGCCTTAAAAACAGGCGTGGACACGAAATTATTTACTTAATAACTGTCACTTATTTTTCTTTATACAAAATCGAAATTATCAATTTTTTAAACTTTATTGTTATGCGTAACCTATTTTCTGTACTTGCAGTTTTATTATTGGTTAGTTACAGCCCGGCAGAAACTCCGCTGTCAAAAAAAGACAGAAAATTTGCTTTGCAATACCTAAAAGAAACAAGGCAAAGGCTGATCAATAATGTAAACGGATTATCAGAAGCCCAGCTTAGTTGGAAACCGGCCGACAGTGTATGGAGTATAGCCAATTGCATTGAGCATATAGCACTAGCAGAAAAAAATCTGTTTGACTGGTCTATGAGTTCCCTGAAAGCAAATGCTGATCCTGCCAGGCGAAAGGAGATCAAACAAACAGATCAATCGATTATAAAAATGATCACCGACAGGAGTTTCAAAGCCAAGGCACCCGAAGGTTTTATTCCTGGCGGGCAATTCGGTACTGCGCAGGATGCCCTAAAGGTCTTTATTGAAAGAAGAACCAACACTCAAAACTTTTTCAAAAAAACACAAGAAGATTTGCGGAATCATTTTATAGCGCATCCATTCCTGGGAACCATTGATACCTATCAAATGCTTTTATTTCTGAACGGACATACGTTACGTCATACCCTTCAATTGGAAGAACTGAAGACTAATCCCAACTTTCCAAAAAATTGATTTTTCCCCTAACTAAATTAGAGTTCAGGGCTATTGATAGTTAAGAATTGAAACAAGCGGGATCATTAAAAGAACCTTTCAGGGATTCTAAGAGTTAAAATGAATGCTTATTAAAATGAAAGCTGTTGATGTCATTAGCGAAATATTAATTTCAGCCAATGTTGAAGAAGTAGCAACCTATGCTTCTAGTCCGGATAATGCGACCACCTGGTATACAAATATAAAATCCGTGGAATGGATCACATCGCCACCCTTACAACAAGGATCTCAAATCGCTTTCAAAGCGCAGTTCCTTGGCAGGCAATTATCATATGTATATGAGATTACAGAATGGGCACCCGGAGAAAAATTAGTTATGAAAACAGCTGATGGACCTTTCCCAATGGAAACGACATATGCCTGGAAAGAAATGGATAATCAAACAACCCGAATGACATTAAGAAACAGGGGTTTTCCATCTGGGTTTTCAAAAATATTTGCTCCTTTTATGGCTCTTATGATGAAGAGTGCCAACCGAAAAGATCTGCAACTGTTAAAAAAAATTATTGAAAATAAAATCACTTAAACATGGCAGCGATAAAATACTTATTTCATATAGCCGCACCCAGGGAAAAGGTTTTTGAAGCCATCACCCATACAGACCAACTTGCCAGATGATGGACCATACATACCAGCGGAGACAGCAAGCCTGGTGGAATTATCCAATTTAGGTTTGGTGAGTTCGGAAACGACATGAAAGTAACTGAAATGAAGAAAAATGAATTGCTTAAATGGGAGTGTGTGGCAGGGCCAGAAGATTGGATAGGAACAACTATTCAATTTCAGTTGGATGATAATGATGGAAAGACCCGGGTACGTTTTAACCATGACAATTGGAAAACTACAGACGATTTTTATGCCAGTTGTTCCTTTAGCTGGGGCAGATACATGGAAAGTCTTCGCCAGCTATGCCAAACGGGTAAAGGCCAGGCTTACGGTTCAGAGGCTTACAGGTAATAAAAACTAAATTGCGTTAAAGAAATGTTGTGAGATCTGCAGAAACCATTCATCAAACTATAGATCATCTGTTCCGGCATGAATCGGGAAAAATAATTTCCGTTTTATCCCGGTTACTGGGTTTGCAAAACATGGAGACTGCCCAGGATATTGTTCAGGACACATTATTACAGGCCATGAATACCTGGAGTTATAATGGAATTCCTGACAATCCTTCCGCCTGGTTATATCGTGTTGCCAGAAATAAATCCATTGACTTCCTGCGCCGTCAGAAAAAGTTTAAGGACATCAAGCCTCAATATATCAGCCTGCTGGAATCAGAATGGACATTAACTACGACCGTTCACCAATTTTTTATGGAAAATGAAATACAGGATAGCCAACTGAGAATGATGTTTGCCTGTTGTCATCCGGCTATTGCCTCTGAATCGCAGATTGCGCTTACGTTAAAAACTCTTTGCGGGTTAAGCGTTACGGAAATAGCCAACGCATTTTTAACAACAGATGATACCGTTGCAAAAAGAATTTACCGGGCAAAAGAAAAAATTAAATCCGAATCAATTGAATTGGAAACGCCTGAGGGAGATGAATTACAGGCCAGGCTTGATGCCGTTTTAAAATCCCTTTATCTCTTGTTTAATGAAGGATATAATTCTTCTCAACCGGATCATCTTATCCGGGAAGATCTTTGCGAAGAAGCTATGCGGCTATGCTTCCTGTTAACACAACATCCCCTTACCCGTTTTCCAAGAACAAATGCATTATATTCCCTTTTTTGTTTCCAGGCTTCAAGGTTGCGAACCCGTCTCGACAAAAACGGCAATATCATTATTTTAAAATTCCAGGACAGAAGTAAATGGGATCAACAGTTGATCCAAAAAGGATTTGATCACCTTGACATGGCAGCCGAACCCTTTGAAGTATCCACCTACCACCTGGAAGCTGCTATAGCATCGACTCATGCAGCCGCTTTATCGATAGAACAAACGGACTGGAAATCCATTTACCATTTATATGAAATACTTTATCTATTGCAGCCGAACCCGGTTGTTGCTATGAACAAAGCCATTGCGTCAGCTTATGCCATTAATAAGGAGCAGGCTCTCAGGGAGCTCAGGGAAATAAGTGGTCTCGAAACTCATCATCTTTATTTTGCAGCGTTTGGAGAATTATACCTGGAAATGGCGGAATATTTGAAGGCAAAAGAGTTTTTTGAAAAAGCATTGCGATTGACCACCTCAGTTTCTGAAAAGCAATTGCTGAATGAAAAAATCAATCTTTGTAAAAATTGATCACTTCTATTAGTTTAAAGAGGTTCTGTTATTTTTGCTCTTCAAAGATTTGTATATGCAGCTTGAGGAGGTTTATAACACAAAAAAAGATCGAGATTTTTTAAAAGTAAATATTGTTATTAATGGAGATAATCCCAATTATATTCAACCGCTTAATAAGGATATTTCTGATGTGTTCGATAAAAAGAAGAATAAGGCCTTCCGGCATGGAGAAGCTATACGGTGGATATTAAAAAGCAACGACGGAAAATTGATTGGCCGTATTGCGGCGTTTATCAACAAAAAATACAGGAATAAAGGAGATGATGTTCCGGTTGGTGGCATTGGTTTTTTTGACTGCATCAACAACCAGGATGCTGCCGATATGTTATTTGATGTTGCAAAACACTGGCTGCTGCAGAAAGGGATGCAGGCCATGGATGGCCCTATAAATTTTGGTGAGAGGGATCGGTGGTGGGGCCTGCTGGTGCTGGGATTTGAACCTCCGGTTTACTGCCTCAATTATAACCCCCCTTATTACCAGCAGCTATTTGAAAATTACGGGTTTATGGGTTTTTATAACCAGGCCTGTTTTGCTTTAAACACGGTAGATAAAGTAAAACAAAAATATTACGACCGGCGTGATGCCTGCGCATCTGATCCTCACTTTTCTGCCATTCACATTAAAAAAAACCAGTTAGAAAAATTTGCGAACGACTTTACCATTGTTTATAACAAGGCTTGGGCAGGGCATGGCGGGCTAAAACAACTCGACAAAAAAGTAGTCCTCAAAATGTTTCAGTCAATGAAACCAGTGATGGATGAAAAAATTTGCTGGTTTGCCTATTATAAGGATGAACCCATAGGAATTTGGATCAATCTCCCTGACCTCAATCAATGGTTTAAACATCTTCACGGGAAATTCGATCTGCTACATAAAATAAAATTTCTTTGGTTAAAAAATACCATCAAGCCTGATAAGTTTGTGGGCCTGGTATTTGGTATTGTGCCGGAAATGCATGGTCGTGGTGTCGATTCATATCTCATTATGGAAGGTGCCAAACTGATACAACCGAAACCTTTGTATCACAAATATGAAATGCAATGGATTGGTGAATTTAATCCTAAAATGATCAATGTAGCAGAGGGGCTGGGCACCCACCGCAGCCGAAAACTAACCACCTACCGTTATTTGTTTGACAGAACCAAAGATTTTAAGACACACCCGATCGTTTGAGTTACATGATAAAAGCTATTACCAACTTATCAACAGAAACTTTTTTCAGTAACTGATCAACCATGCTTTCTTATCTTGCACTTTGGTTAATTACATAAAAAATAATCGGTTCCCAGGGGGTTGAGGCTTATGGATAAATTTATAGTTTCGGCAAGAAAATATCGTCCGCAGTTGTTTGATACTGTAGTAGGTCAGTCGCATATTACAACTACTTTAAAAAATGCTATCCGGAATAATCAACTGGCCCACGCTTTTTTATTCTGCGGCCCCAGGGGAGTAGGAAAAACAACCTGTGCCAGGATTCTGGCCAAAACAATTAATTGCGAAAATCAAACGAAAGAAGGTGAAGCATGTAATGTTTGTCATTCCTGCGTCTCCTTTAATGAAGGCACATCGCTCAATATACATGAACTGGATGCCGCCAGCAACAATTCGGTAGATGATATCAGGACCCTGGTGGAGCAAGTACGTTTTTCACCGCAGGCAGGTAAATACAAAGTCTATATTATTGATGAGGTCCATATGCTGAGTTCTTCAGCATTTAATGCTTTTTTAAAAACACTGGAAGAACCACCACCCTATGCCATTTTCATTCTGGCTACAACTGAAAAACATAAAATTCTTCCTACTATATTAAGCAGATGCCAGATATTCGATTTTAAACGCATTACTACCCACGATACGGTGGCACACCTGGAGGAAATTTGTGTCAAAGAAGAAGTAAAAGCTGAGAAAGCTGCCTTGCAATTAATAGCCCAAAAAAGTGAAGGCTGTATGCGGGATGCCCTTAGCATCATGGATAAAATTGTAAGCTTTACCAACGGAGAGGTTACTTACACCAATACATTAGAGCATCTTAATATCCTGGATGCCGATTACTATTTCAAACTTCTCAACTGCATGGAAGAGCAGGACCTCGCCGGTGCCATGCTTCTTTTTGATGATATCAACCAAAAGGGTTTCGAAGGCGATTTGGTGCTGAATGGCTTTTCCGAATTTATTCGCAACTTATTAGTATGCAAAGATCCGAAAGCAGCTATCCTGCTTGAAGCTGTGGAAAGTTTTAAGGATAAATATGTTGAAACCTCCAGACAGGTTTCAATTTCTCTGCTGATCAGCGCCCTGAATATCCTGAATGAAGCTGAGATCAACTATAAAGCTGCCCGCAATAAACGACTTCACGTTGAATTAGTTTTGATCAAACTTTGTTACCTCAAACAAGCTTTAGACCTAAGCACAGAAGGAAATGGAATCAGTAAAAAAAAACGAATTGATTCAGCACGTCCAGTAGCTTTCAAACAGATATTGCCTATTGAATTTAATCCGCAGAAAAAGTCTCCTTCCGCAATTGAAACAACAAGAAAAAATACTGTGTCAACGGTTCCCGGGAACGAAACAAAATTGATAATTGAAACCAGGGATGCAGAAAAAATAAAAGTGGCTGAAGAAGCTGCAAGTTATCAATCAGAAATGGCTGGTTCAAAGAATCCTGTTTCAAACAGGTTGTCTGCTCTAAATAAAATTCGTAAGCAATATAAAAATAACGGCACATCAATAGGTGTACCGGACAATCAGCCCCTGATTATTGACTTGTTGCAGGCTACCTGGGCTGTTTATATTCAAAAACTAAAAGATGCAAGAAACCCGGCTGCACAACCTTTTGAACTGGCTGAATTATTTATAAAGGATGAAAATTCTTTTGAGGTAATTACTGCCAGCAACATTGAACAAAAATTTATAGAGCAGGAGCGAAACCAGTTATTTTCTTTTTTGCAGGAACGATTGTCAAATAAAGCACTTCAGTTTAATGTTATTGTACGTGAAAACAAGCGGGATCAACCTGCAGAAGATGTGCCCCTTTCATCAAAAGAACAATTTTTGAAAATGGCGGAGCAATATCCCTTGTTAAAAGAACTGAAGGACCGGCTAAAACTTGACCTCGATTATTAACTATGGCAAAGAATTAGATTGTGGCAACCTCGTGTATTTATTGTTTCCAAACATTTTTACAAATTTCCTTGTATGGACCTATTGAAGATTCAGCCGTTTATCATTCATCATTTTACCTTAATTTCGACCAAAATTAAAGCTACATGGCTGAAGTGATATTGATGCCCCGCTTAAGCGATACAATGACCGAGGGAGTTATTGCTGCCTGGCATAAGAAAGTGGGTGATACTGTAAAAAAAGGAGACTTGCTTGCTGAAGTAGAAACAGACAAAGCTACCATGGAACTGGAAAGTTATAAAGATGGCACTTTGTTACATATGGGTGGTGATAAAGGCAGCAAATTGCAGGTAAACGACCTTCTCGCAATTATTGGTGCGGAAGGTGAAGATGTCTCTTCATTATTGAGTGCAGGTGGAGCAGCCGCTGCCAAACCTGAACAAAAAGAAGAGAAAGCTGCACCTGAAAAAAAGGATAAACCACAAGCAGCACCCGAAAAGGCCGATTCAAAATCAAAAGCCCAAACTTCCTCTTCTATTGACATTTCAAAAATGGAAGAAGTGGTGTTGATGCCGCGATTGAGTGATACTATGACCGAAGGAGTAATAGCCGGCTGGAATAAAAATGTTGGAGATCCCGTAAAAAAAGGAGAAGTTCTTGCTGAGATTGAAACGGATAAGGCCACCATGGAACTGGAGAGTTATAAAAATGGAAAGCTGCTTTACCAGGGTGCTCAAAAAGGTGAAAAAATTGCAGTGAATGATTTGTTATGCATTATTGGTGAGGAAGGAAAGGTTGATGTGGAGAGCATAGTAGCTGCCTCAAAAGGTGGAGGCGGGTCATCACAGGAAGCTGGTTCAAACGCAAAGGAAAAAGAAGAAGCAGCTCCGGATAAGGAAAAGGAAACAAGTGGTAGCGGTCATGAGGAAATGGCTTCTTCTGAGAATGGACGAGTTAAAGCATCGCCACTTGCCAGGAAGTTAGCGGCAGAAAAAGGAATTGATATCAGTAAGGTGAGTGGCAGTGGAGATTCAGGCCGCATCGTGAAATCTGATATTGATAATTATAAACCTTCTGCTGGCAAAGAAGAACCCGCTTCGGTTGCAAAAGCCGGTGCAGAAAAGTCAGGCGGATTTAAAGATGTTCAGGTATCTCAGATGAGAAAGGTTATTGCCAAACGACTTGCGGAAAGCAAGTTTTCAGCCCCGCATTTCTATTTGACAATGAGCATAGATATGGATGCTGCCGTAGCCGGCCGTGCAAAAATGAATGAATCAGGCAAAGTAAAAATATCTTTTAATGACCTGGTGCTGAAAGCTTGTGCAGTTGCCTTAAAACAACACCCTGCCGTCAACAGCAGCTGGCTGGGCGACAAGATTCGCACCAATTATGATGTTAACATAGGTGTAGCAGTGGCCGTAGAAGATGGACTTTTAGTTCCTGTCGTAAGATCGGCCGATACCAAATCTTTGTCTCAGATTGGTGCAGAAGTAAAAGAGTTTGCACAAAAAGCAAAAGACAAGAAATTACAACCTTCAGACTGGGAAGGAAATACATTTACAATTTCCAACCTGGGTATGTTTGGTATAGATGAATTTACCGCCATTATCAATCCCCCCGATGCCTGCATTTTAGCAGTGGGTGGAATCAGCCAGGTGCCTGTTGTGAAGAATGGTAATATAGTGGCCGGAAATGTGATGAAGGTGACCCTGAGTTGCGATCACCGCGTAGTAGATGGGGCTACCGGTGCTGCCTTCCTGCAAACACTGAAGAGCTTATTGGAGGAACCACTGAAAATGCTGGTGTAATAAAATTGAATTCTTTAAAACAAGAAACCATCTCTTTCCCGGAGATGGTTTTTTTTGAGACCATATCCCAATTTGTTACATGTAATTATATTTTCAGTATATTTTGAAACTTCAGTATACTACTATAATTTTGGAGAATGAAATTAACAGAAGCTAAACAACAATTCATCAGCAGCTGGGGAGCCTTTGGTACCAATTGGGGTATAAACCGAACGATGGCGCAGATCCATGCTTTATTATTGATCAGCCCCGATCCTTTAACGCAGGATGATATGATGGAGGAGCTGAATATCAGCCGGGGAAATGTAAATATGAATATCAGGGAACTGATCAGTTGGGGCCTTGCAGAAAGAGTGATCTTGTCAGGAGAAAGAAAAGAATATTTTTCAGCTGAAAAAGATATATGGAAAGTAGTAAGACTGATTGTAAAAGAAAGAAAAAAAAGAGAACTGGAGCCTATGTTGAAATTGCTGGATCAGTTAGAGGAAGTGGAAGGCGACAGGAGAGATAAAAGCATTAAATCGTTTGTAGACACGGTCAGTGGTATTAAGAAATTGGGCAAACAGGCGGATAAAACTTTAGATACTATGATCAAAGCGGAGGAGAGCTGGTTTGTCGGTAATTTGATCAGGATGTTTAAATAAAAGCAACTGAATTATTTTTACATCATATTTATTACCGTTTAGCTTTACTTCATGACAGAAAAAAAAACACTTGTATTGGGAGCCTCAGATAACCCGGCCCGTTATAGCTATCTTGCCATAAACCGGTTACGAAGCAAAGGTCATCCTGTGGTTGCCATTGGCAGGAAAAATACTATGGTTGCTGGTGTACCAGTAGAGAAAGTAAAAATACCCTTGCAGGATATTCACACTGTAACTCTTTATTTGAATCCTAAAAATCAGCAGGAATATTATGATTATATCCTTTCAGTAAACCCGAAACGAATCATCTTTAATCCCGGCACTGAAAATAATGAGTTAGTTAACATGGCCAGGAAACAAAATATTGAAACTACAGAAGCCTGCACCCTGGTAATGTTAAGCACAGGTCAATATTGACTAATTATAGGGCGTTTTGAAAATCTACGTTTTCGTTCAGAGTACTATTCCTCTATTTATACTTTTCTATTACCCGCAATCTTGGTATTGTGATAATCTTTTACTGATCTTTGATCTCCGTCCCCTCTGATAATAATAGCAGATCCATTACCATCTGTTATTCAATTCTCTTTTTATCCATTAATAATATCCAATGATTAACCTTAAATGGAGCGGCGTCTTGCTGTCCTTTAATTTATGTTTCATCTTTAGTTTTGCCCAAAGTGAGGTGGGTGCCAGGAATCCCGAACCAGGCAAGCCTGCTCTTTTCTCCAACCTCCCTGATAGAATTCCAGTTGAGATAAATGAACTACAGCACTTCTTCAGCAATATTGCCGCTGAAAAAGAAATGACTAGCAGCTTTATTGAAAAAAATATTCCCGGATTTAATGGAAAAATAATTTCCGCTACCAGTAAATATAACAATACACTTCGCAGTGTAGTTGTTAGTTCCACCCGACTCAACGGCGCAACGTTGACACTTTCATCCACCACCACTACTGATGGTACGGTCAGGTATTCTGGCCGTATCGTCAGTTTTCATCATGATGATCTGTTTGTATTGCAAAAAGAAGAAGAACAATATTATTTAATAAAGAAAAAGTTTAATGAGTTGGTAAATGAATAAATGTTTTTGATTGACCTATGCAATTGTGAAAACGTCCTTTTGAAAACTAAATCCGCCCCACATGAAAATCATGATATGGTCATGGTGTTTGGTCCTGTGCCATACAATACAAAATTTTTCGGAAGCACAAGTACCGGTAATAAACAGCCACCCTTCTTCTTCTGCCGCTATCTTCCTGGACTTTGACGGGCATATAGTAGAGGGGACAAGTTGGAACTGGAAAATCAGCCCGATTGTTTGCGCTGCAGCCGGTTTGAATGCGGAACAAATATCACAAATTTTTAACCGGGTTTCAGAAGATTTTCGTCCATTCAATATTAATATCACGACAGACATTTCAAAATTTCAGGCTGCACCCATTGACAGAAGAATGAGAGTGATCATCACCCCCACCTCAGGTTGGTATGAAAATTCAACAGGTGGCGTCGCATTCGTTGAATCATTTACATCGGCAGATGATACTCCTTGTTTTGTTTTCTCTTCAACCTTAGGATACAATCTAAAAAAGATCGCCGAAGCGATCTCGCATGAGGCCGGGCATACATTAGGACTGTACCATCAATCGGAATACGATGAAAACTGCAATAAAATTTCAGAATATTATAAAGGCCGCGGAGTGGGAGAAATAGGCTGGGCGCCCATCATGGGTTTGGGTTATAACCAAAATTTTACCTTATGGAGCAATGGTCCAAATTCATTTGGATGTGCTAGTTACCAGGACGATCTTTCCATTATCAGTTCTGGGAAAAATGGTTTTGGTTACAGGGGGGATGATCACGGAAATGAGTTTGAACATGCCACATTTGTTGCTATTCTAAATAATCAGATTGACCTAAAAGGAATAATAGGAGAAAATAAGGATGTGGATATGTTTCGGTTCTCCATACCAAAAAGATCCCGCTTTCAATTAAATGCCATTCCTTTTAATACTGGCGAAGCCAATGCCGGCTCCAATCTTGATCTTGAAATTTCCTTATTTACTGAAACGGGAACTTTACTAAATATTTACAATCCGGCTACCCTGCTCAATGCAAACATCGATACTATTCTTAAAACAGGAAACTACTACCTTAAAGTTGAAGGAAAGGGAAATAGATATGTGCCTGCCTATGCAAGTCTTGGGTCCTACTCATTAATCGGAAAAATAATAACTGGCACCCATCTTCTCTTGCCAAAAATTAAATTGAATGGTTTACAATTTGGGGACATCCATCAGTTTAACTGGAACGTAGATGCCACAGAAAAATTTGCCAGGCAAATTTTGCAAATTGCTGCAAATGGAAAAGATTTTATTCCCCTGGTAGAAACAACTATTGAAACCCGTTCTTACAAATACCACACTACCATAACAACGGACAAAAAATACCGGTTGAAAATCATATCAAATGAAGGCGAAGTTTATTATTCGAATACAATAACCCTCAAAAGCATTAAAGAAAATGCCAGGCCAAAACTATTAAGCAACCTTATCCATTCAAATGACATCACAGTAAGCAGCCCGGGAAATTATAAATACACTCTCATCGACATTAAGGGTAAGATTATTAAAAGCGGTCTATTAAATAATGGAGTTAATCAAATCAGTCCAGGTAATCTTATAAAAGGATGGTATTTGATTCGTTTTAGTGATAATGCCAGGAAATGGACCGATAAAATACTACGTCAATAATACTTTCACAGCTTTGTTAACAAAGCATTGATCCCTGCCCCTTTTGTTTAAATGAAGGTTTTTCTATAACTTAGGAAAACCTCTTTTTATATGCGCTGGAGAAAATTCAATGGAGATATCATCGAACTTCCTATTATAAATGCGGTAGAAAATGCAATCAAACGTGAAACAGCGGCCGGTTTCCGGTTAAAAGTTTGCATTGGTACTGACTCCCAGGTAAAAGGAAAAGAAACAGAATTTGCTACTGTTATAGTTTTTCTAAGAGAAGGCCATGGAGGGTTTATGTTCATTCACAATGACAAAACCAGGCAACAATTCACCATCAAAGAGCGAATGTTGATGGAGGTAGCCAAAAGCATCGAGATTGCATACGAACTGTGCAATCTTTTTACTTTATATAATGTAGATATGGAAGTGCATGCCGATATCAATACCAATCCACATTTTAAAAGTAATGACGCATTAAAAGAAGCGATGGGTTATATCCTGGGGATGGGATTCGCCTTTAAAGCTAAACCGGAAGCTTTTGCAAGCAGTAGTTGTGCTAATAAAGTTGTCAATTGATTTTTTGTAATTTCATCGTTCCCGGAAAAGCCCTTCTTCGCATACTTCTTTCCAAACAAATACCGGATGGTCATATTCTCACCGAACCTCATTTAAAAAAATGACCATACTAACCGATACGGGAGAAAGATTTTTCAACTTAAACAATTTGTAAAGAGAATGAGGACTTAGGGAGCCTGGTCTTATTTATCCAGCAAATTAAATTCTAAAGATTTTTTAGATTCTGAATTTCCGGCTGTTTGTTTGGGGGAACTAATTAAGGAAGAACCGGGCACACCAGCATTTTGGTACATTTTTTCAACTTTTTTGGCGTCCTCCTGGGCAAAAGAAAAAACGACGAAAGCCATAACAAATAAAAAAATAACAAAATTTCTTTCAGAAAAGATCTTCTTCATATACTATTGCCTGATTATTTGCAAAGAAAAGCAATATTCTAATACACAACTAATTTCAATTCTTGTTACTCTTAATAGAAAAACCCTGGTTCAACTTTTCAATATATGCAAGTATGGATTCCCGGCCTTCTCTGCTGAGCGCTGATGTTACAAAATAAGGTGGAAGCTCCTGCCAGTATTCCATCATTCCGTCTAAAAAAGCTTTTACATTCCTCAAAGTGGCCGCCGGTTTATTTTTATCGCTTTTTGTAAACACGAGTACAAAAGGAATTTCCCATTTCCCCAATTGATTCAAAAATGTGTAATCCGCCTCTTGTGGTTCATGACGGCTATCAATCAATACGAAAATACAAACCAGGTTTTCTCTTTTCCGGATATATCCTTCTATCATTTGTTCCCAACGCCGGCGGCTACTCTGTGATACTTTGGCGTAACCATAGCCGGGCAGATCGACTATATACCATTTTTTTTTGTTTGAGGAAAAAACATCGAAATGATTGATCAATTGTGTTTTTCCAGGCGCTGATGATGTCTTTGCCAGTGCCTTTTTATTACAGATCATATTAATCAATGACGACTTTCCCACATTACTACGACCAATAAACGCATACTCCGGTCTGTCTGGGGGAGGACATTGACTATAATCTGCATTGCTTATAATATAGCTGGCATCCTTTATTTCCATATAGCTGCAAGTTAACGGATGAACGGAAGAATCAGCCTAATGAGAAATTGAACTAAATGAATACTTGAAAATATTGGTCAAATACGTCTATCAGTTTATGAATAAAATGCAAACCCCCTTAACTTTGCCGCCCATGTCCAGTTCACTACCTCATGATCATATCACCCCCGAAAAAGATTCAGTAAGGAGTAAGAAAGAACAAGTAGCCGGAATGTTTGACCGCATTGCCAGTCGCTATGATTTTATGAACCGCTTTCTTTCTGCCCGTACTGATATAGGCTGGCGAAAAAAGGCGATCAGCTTATTGAAAAAAGATAATCCAAAAACTATATTGGATGTTGCAACCGGAACAGGCGACATGGCCATATTAGCCTGCAAAATGATCAATCCGGAAAGGGTGGAGGGTATAGACATATCAAATCAAATGCTTGAAATAGGTAAAGGTAAGGTTGTAAAAGAAGGACTTGCACCTAAGATCCGGTTACAAGCCGGAGATGCAGAAACAATAAATTTCGGGGAAAATACGTTTGATGCGGGAATGGTGGCATTTGGCATCCGGAATTTTGAAAACCTTGAAAAAGGATTAAACGAAATACTCCGGGTATTAAAGCCGGGAGGGCAATTGGTAATCCTTGAGTTTTCGAAACCTAAACAACCTATACGCAGTTTTTACAATTTGTATATGGGTGTTATTGCTCCTCAGGTAGCAAGGTGGTTCAAACAAAACAAAGAAGCTTATGAGTATTTGTGCCAATCAGCGAATGCCTTTCCTGACCGTCAGAAATTAGTTGAAATTTTAAACAAAATAGGTTATACCCAAACCCGGTATAAATTGCTAAGCTTAGGAATATGCTGTATTTACTCAGGAAGAAAGCCCGTATTAAAAGAAGATTAAGTTTTGGAATCTGTTTCCTTATCGGGGGGCTAATGTATTCACAAACCCTATTGGCCCAGCCCAGGGATTTGAACCAATATGACCATGATAGTAAGCCTTATTATTTTGGCATTACACTGGGGTCTAATATGTCGAGATTTCACACTTCACTTGATTCCCGGTTTTTACAAAATGACAGCATATTAATAGCTGAGCCTGTTAATTCAAAAGGCTTTGCTTTGGGTTTGCTTGCCACTGCCAGGATATCCGACAGGTTTCAGTTTCGGTTCAATCCTCAACTGATGTTTACGGAACGGAACATCTTTTATAAACTAAAGCATCCTGAGGGCGGGCAAACGGATATAAATAAAACTATAGAATCTGTGATTGTCACTTTTCCTGCCCAGGTAAAATTGCAATCAGACCGGATTGGAAATTTCCGCGTTTATATGATGACAGGTATTAAAGGTGACATAGATCTGGCAAGCAATGCCAGGGCAAAAAAGGCAGAAGACCTTGTGAAGATCAAAAAATATGATTATGGGGTTGAATTGGGACTGGGCTTCAACTTTTTCTTTGAAAGTTTCATCTTTTCTCCGGAAATTAAAATAAGCAACGGTCTTAATAATATTCACAGCCGGGATGAAAGCCTGAAATATTCCAGCGTTTTTGATAAAATAAAATCAAGAATGATTGTTTTCAGCATTCATATTGAAGGGTAAATTATTTTTATCCTGCAGCATTTCGGTTATCATGACATATATTATACCTGGTCAATTCTCTTTTTATTTTGAACCTGAGTTACAGCTTCAACAATTTTTGTAGTAACCGATGGAATATTGATATTAAAAATCAAATTCTCTTCTTTGCATATTCCACCTGACACCAAAAGAAATCACTGTACTCTTTTGGGTAGTTAAAGGTGCTGATTTAGTTTCCTGTTTTCTTGATTGTGCAAATAATTCCAAAAACAGGTTTTCTTTCCATTCATATGACAACAAGAAGGATCCATATATTACGTTGGTCTTCCAGCCCGAACCAATACTATAACCATAATCACTGGTTCTGTAGGGTGGAGCACTGGGCAGAAATATGTTACTACCATAACTTACACTGTCATTATCTCTGCCTTGCTGGTAAACGATCGCTTTTGCCTGAACGATCCATTTAGGGGCAGGCTGATAACGTAATACGCCTATAACCTCGCTGAAATTGGCCATTAACGGATGAGCCAGGGGTTGATTGTAATGAGTATAATTTGCAACTGAATCACGGTGGGAATAGGTAAATGGCCTTACCCGGTTATGCTCAATCTGCAAATCCAGATTTTTTATATTAAATGCATCAATGTATTTAGCTCCTAGTTGTATTCCAAACTTATTGGCCCACCAACCCCTGTTAGCTTTGATTTCGGATAACTTGAATTCATCCAGCATTAACTGGCCATAAACCTGGAATCGCTTTGCCACATTGGCTTTAAAGTCAAAACCCGCTACGGCGTTATCATCGCTACCGTTTTGCTGTTCTATAGACCTGTAAAAAATGACAGGATTCAGGTAGGAAAAATCAAACCTGTTCTTCCTGCCAAAAACTACTCCTTCAAATAATCCCACATTCAGCCACCTGGCAATATTGATGTCCAGGTGGTGCATCACGGCATATTTCTTATCTAATAACTTGTCTCCTCCTCTCACATATGCATTATGCAATTCCATAAACAAATTCTGGTAATTGAATTTCCAAATCCGTGTGTTCAATTTCAGAAATAAGTTGTTGTTTCCAAAATCACTTAAGAATAAACTGCGATACCCGTTACCGATAAAATTTTTATCATACCCGAATGCCACATCAATATATTTGGCTACGTTAAAAGTAAAATAGCCACGGGCATCAAAATAATCTAAACCCCCGGCGCTTTTGAATGATTTATAATATCCATTTCCCGGCACCGCACTCCTCTCCCTTACCCAACGCTGCACATAGGCCGGGTCTCTTTCCTGGTTGTCGGTAAGGTACGCCGCGAAGCCGATTTTGTTTGCAATTTTCCCTCTTACCGTCAGTCCTCTTGTATTCAGGAAAAGAGATTGATCATTGTTACTTTCTTTTGATAGCACATATTGAATAACCGGGTTAATGATAAGATCCAGATCATTGGTATGTACTTCATATAAGTTGGCCGGAGAAGTATAAAAGTTTTTCAAAAAGGGCTTTTTGCTGATATATTTATTTCTTTGCTCGTCAGTTAGATACTCTGTATTATTCAGGTATAGTCGTTGCAGGTTATAGGCATCCACTTTGGATAATTCACTTTCATCCACATTCCGGAGATAGCTTTTTACGCCGTTAATTACATACTTGCTCCGGTTAAAATATTTTGTTTTAGAAAAATTTAATACTGAATCGGTACCAGCTTTTATCTCCAATCTTTCCAGCAGAATATTTTGTTTATCCCCCTGGGGTAAGTAGGTAGATTGTGACAAGCCTGTAAGTGGAAATGCAATGAAGCCAGTAATAATTAGTATACAAACCTGAAAGGGACGGAAGAAAAGAAATAAAAACAGTCTTACAAGGGTTTTTATAAATTGCATCATAAGTAATTTAGGATAACGATAAACGATCATGCAAATATATCTGATAAAAAACATACAGATTGTCAATGAAGGAAGGATTCAGACCGGCGATGTGCTGATCAAAAACGGACGTATTGAAAAGACGGGACCTGCTATTACAATAACTGGCAACAATGTGGTTGAAATAAATGGAGAAGGTAAATTCCTTTTACCAGGTGCCATTGATGACCAGGTCCATTTTCGGGAGCCGGGATTAACTCATAAAGCCACCATATATACAGAAGCTAAAGCGGCCATAGCCGGGGGTGTTACTAGTTTTATGGAAATGCCTAATACGGTGCCTCCCGCGTTTACGCAAGAGATACTGGAAGAAAAATATAGTAGGGCCTCTCAACACGCATTAGCAAATTATTCCTTTTATATAGGTACCTCCAATGAAAATGCTGAGGAGGCATTACGGGCCAATAAAAGAAAGAAAGACATCTGCGGCATTAAAATTTTCATGGGATCGTCAACCGGTAATTTATTAGTTGATAATCCCCTCACCCTTGAAAAGGTTTTTAGCGAAAGCGAATTACTTATTGCTACCCATTGTGAAAAAGAAAGTATCATAAAACAAAACCTTGAAAGAATAAAAGCGGAGAACCGCGAGTTAACGGCAAAGGACCACCCGCTGATCAGAAATGAAGAAGCTTGTTATGAATCTTCTTTTTATGCTGTGCAGCTTGCAAAAAAATATAATACCCGCCTGCATATATTACATATAAGTACCGAAAAGGAATTGCATCTTTTTGGAAATATGGTTCCGTTAAAAGATAAAAGGATCACGTCAGAGGTATGTGTTCACCATCTTCACTTTACGAGTGACGACTATGAAAAATTGGGTAATAAGATCAAATGTAACCCGGCGATAAAGGCACCAGCAAACAAAGTGGCATTATGGAAGGCCTTGCTGGATGACAGACTCGATGTAATAGCAACTGACCATGCGCCGCATACGATGGAGGAAAAAAATGAACCGTACCTGAAAGCCCATGCCGGACTTCCCCTGGTGCAGCATTCCATATTGCTAATGCTTTATTATTACAAACTAGGTTATATCACCATGGAAAAAATAGTGGAAAAGATGAGTCACGCCGTAGCCGATTGTTTCCAGATCAGGGAAAGAGGGTATATCAGGGAAGGTTATTATGCCGACCTGGTTATCGTTGATTTAAACTCTTCTTTAAAAGTTATTCCGGAAAATATTTTGTATAAATGTGGGTGGAGCCCCTTATCAGATTTCGAATTTCCGGCAGCCATCACACATACTTTTGTTAACGGGCACCTGGTATTTTGCCGATCGGAGGAACAAATAACCAAGGGTATATGGAATCCGGTATGGGATGAATCTAATAAAGGCAGAAGATTGCAATTTGAAAGGTAGGGACCATTGTTTTTTTTATTTATCATACCGCTAAATTGAACTGTTCAAAATAATTTACGTTTTAATGATCCAATCAAAAACATCCTTCGGGGGGAAAGGGCATGCAGATAGATAACATTTCATTTAACGATATCTCCATCTTTCATGCGGAAGAGGAATTTTCCATTTTTCATAAATTGAATTTTACCCGCACCAACGGAGGAAAACAATGGCTGCGCAAATTTTTTACCGAGCCGCATGATGATCTGAAAAGAATCACCGGCACTCAAAAGGTAATCCGCACCCTGATGGAACATGTAACTGAATGGCCTGACGATATTACCAATGGCACGATATTAGTAATGGACAAATTCCTGGATTATTCCCTAGACCCCATCAGCGAAAAACCAAATACGTTCAATAATGTTTTATATAAATGGCTCCACAGCGAAGATTATTCCATGGTAAAATATTCTGTTCCTCATTTTGCTGATTTTTTCAGGGGAATAAAAGAGATACTTGCTTTACTGGGAGATTTGGAACTGCCCTCCAAAATAGGAATACACATCAATCGGATAAAACAAATTACAAATCAAAAACCTTTACAGCTTCTTTCAGAAACAAAGAAGTCAGCAAAATTCACTATCCGGCAAAATCTTTATTTTGGGCATTATCTCCGCAACCAGTATAAAACCAATATTCTTGAATTAATAGATATTTTTAGCCGCCTTGATGCCTGGTACTCTATGGCGGTGGCGGTGAAAAAGTTTAATCTTTCATTCCCGGAATTTATTGAACAGGAGTCACCGCTGGTAGAAGCCAAAGGGCTTTACCATATATTAATTCCTGTACCCGTAGCGTATGATCTGCAGATGAACCCGGAACATAATTTTCTTTTTCTGACGGGAGCTAATATGGCAGGCAAAAGCACATTGATCAAATCGGTTGGCTCGTCCGTATTTCTGGCGCATGTCGGCATGGGAGTTCCTGCTGAATCCATGCGGCTTACCTTGTTTGATGGGCTATTGAGTAATATCAATGTAGTGGATAATATAGCCAAAGGCGAAAGTTTTTTCTTTAACGAGGTACAACGAATAAAAAACACCATTGATAAAATAAATAATGGAAAAAAATGGCTGGTATTGATAGATGAACTTTTTAAAGGAACAAATGTGCAGGATGCCATGAAGTGTTCAATAACAGTTATTAAAGGTCTTATTAAAATGAAAAATTCTCTCTTTATACTTTCTACCCATCTTTATGAAATTGGTGAAGAACTCAGGAAGTTTCCCAATATTTCTTTTAAATATTTCGAAACAATTATTGATAACGATCAGCTGCAGTTCAGCTACCAGTTAAAAGATGGAATAAGTAACGACCGGATAGGATATGTAATTTTGAAAAGAGAGAAAGTGGTGGAAATGCTGGAGAACCTATAGGTTGCAGAACTGATCTTTTACCGGCTTATTTCTATTATTCGTTTGTTTATTCTATATGAAAAGAAAATTTATTTTAATCCCATTAGTTTTATTAACCCTATTTGTCTGTGCTCAGCCCAACATTGATGTTGTTCACTATCGTTTTGAAATTGCATTAACTGACCAATCAGATAGTATCCATGGTAAAGCACAGATCCAAGTAAAGTTTTTATCACCTGCCGGTCAATTTAAATTAGATCTTAAATCAGTATCATCCGGAAAGGGAATGATCATTCATTCCATAAAAGAAAACAAAAGCGATATATCCTATACACATCAACAGGATATTATTTCTATTTCACTACCGCGTAAAACAAGCCCGGGGGAAACCCGGACCTTTATTATTGATTATAGAGGCATCCCGGCAGACGGGCTTATCATATCAAAGAATAAGTTTGGTCGCCGGACTTTTTTTGCAGATAACTGGCCGGATCGCGGATGCAACTGGATACCCTGTGTGGATGATCCCGCTGATAAGGCCACGGTGGAATTTATGGTAACTGCCCCGGGGCATTACCAGGTGGTTGCTAATGGTGTACTTATTGAAGAAACTAATGTGGCCGGAAATAAAAGGCTGACCTATTGGAAAGAAAATGTTGCGGTAGCTACCAAAGTAATGGTAATAGGGGTTGCAGATTTTTCCAGGCAGCTTGCAGGAACGATAAATGAATGTATCCCTGTTTATAGCTGGGTTTACCCGGAGGATAAAAAGCCTGGATTTAAAGATTTCGGACTTGCTACTGATATACTCCTCTTTTTTATTAATTATATCGGTGAATATGGATATAAAAAATTAGCCAGTGTACAATCGAAAACACGGTTTGGAGGATTAGAAAATGCCAACACTATTTTTTACAACCAGGATTTAGTTGATGGGTCAGGCCGGTCAGAAAATACCCAGGCACATGAAATAGCACATCAATGGTTTGGCAATATGGTTACTGAAAAAAGCTTTGCTCATTTGTGGCTTAGCGAAGGATTCGCTACTTATCTTGCCATTATTTATTTTGAAAAAAAATATGGGGCTGATACCGCCAGGTATATGTTAAAGGATGACCGGGACCAAATTATTGATTTTGCAAATAAATCAAACAGAGCGGTGGTTGACAACGATCCCAATTTTATGAGCTTGCTTAATAGCAATAATTACCAGAAAGGAAGCTGGATTCTTCATATGCTGCGCCGTCAATTGGGCGATACTGTTTTCCATAAAGCCATTAAAACTTTTTATTCTGCCTATGCAGGAAAAAATGCCGACACAAAAGATATGCAAACCATTTTTGAAAAGGTATCAGGAAAAAATTTGTCTTTATTTTTTCAGCAATGGTTATATACAGCCGGCATACCAAAGCTTGCCATTAGCTGGAGTTATTTACCAACTGAAAAAAAAATATCCGTCAGTATAAAACAATTACAAAAAACTTCTTTTTCCTTTCCCCTGGAGATAGAATTGACTAATACTTCCGGTGGAAAACAATTAAAAGTTTTCAATGTATCAAAGCAGGAAGAAACCTTCAGCTTTCCTGTAAAAGAAAAAACAAGGACAATAACATTGGATCCCAATTTATCCTTATTGTTCTCCGGAAATATAACCGAGAAAAAATAAATGAACCCGGAATTTTTCTTCCATTTCATCCTTCCTCGGCCCGCCCTCTTTGTTCAAACATTTTCTCTATCTTCAAATCATGCTTGTAAAAACCTTTGGCAGTGCGGTATATGGCGTTGAAGCCATCTCTATAACTATTGAGGTAAACTGGCTGCCATCATCGGGAAAAGATCCCATGATAGTGGGCTTGCCGGACAATGCAGTAAAGGAAAGCCTTCAAAGAATTGAAAGCACGTTTAAAACAAACGGGTACCAGATGCCAAGAACCAAAGTGGTAGTAAACCTGGCTCCTGCCGATATAAAGAAAAGCGGAACACCATTCGATCTTCCAATTGCTCTGGGCATTTTAGGTGCTTCAGAACAAATGGAAAATAAAGATGCCCTGGCTAAGTATGTCATCATGGGTGAACTAAGTCTCAATGGTGAAATAAGAGCTATCAAAGGCGCATTGCCTATTGCCATCCAGGCTAGGAAGGAAGGTTTTAAGGGATTGATTGTTCCGCTTGTAAATGCCAAAGAAGCTGGCATGGTCAACAATCTGCATGTATATGGAGTAACGCATATAAAAGAGGTGATAACTTTTTTTGAAAACGAAGAAACGGGCTTGCAGCCGGTGGTAATAAATACCCGAGAAGAATTTTTTAATTCTCAATCGGACTATGACCTGGATTTTACGGATGTAAAAGGACAGGAAAATATAAAACGAGCCCTGGAAATAGCAGCGGCCGGTGGTCATAACGCCATACTGATCGGTCCTCCCGGGGCCGGAAAAACAATGCTTGCCAAAAGATTGCCTACGATACTTCCACCGCTTAGTTTACAGGAAGCGTTGGAAACAACAAAGATTCATTCTGTAGCAGGCAAGCTGCCTGAAAATTCAACTCTCGTTACTAAAAGACCATTTCGTTCCCCCCATCATACTATTTCAGATGTTGCATTAGTTGGCGGAGGTGGCATTCCCCAACCTGGAGAAATATCATTAGCACATAACGGCGTATTATTTTTAGATGAACTTCCTGAATTTAAAAGAACCGTATTGGAAGTAATGCGTCAACCTATGGAAGAAAGAAGAGTGACCATATCCCGGGCAAAAGTGGCTGTTGACTTTCCGGCTTCCTTCATGCTGATAGCCTCTATGAATCCCTGCCCCTGCGGATTTTATAATCACCCCGAGAGAGAATGCACCTGCCCGCCGGGAGCCGTCCAGAAATACCTGAATAAGATTTCAGGGCCTTTACTTGATCGTATTGATCTGCATGTGGAAGTAACACCGGTTCCTTTTAATGAATTATCCAATTCCAAAACCCAGGAAAATTCTGCATCGATACGTAATCGGGTTATAGCAGCAAGAGAGATACAGGCAGAGCGATATAAAAACAATCCCGGTGTGTATTGCAATGCTCAAATAAGCAGTAAGATGTTAAAAGAGATATGTGTGATCAGCCAGGCAGGAGCCAGTTTATTAAAAGCAGCAATGGAAAAATTAAATTTATCAGCCCGGGCATACGACCGTATTCTGAAAGTGTCAAGAACGATCGCTGACCTGTCCCAGTGCCCGGAAATTAAGCCGGAACACCTGGCAGAAGCTATTCAATACAGAAGCCTTGACAGGGAAGGCTGGGCTGGTTAAAAATCAAGATACTTTCCCAGTTTATTTTAATTTTTATTTAAATATTTTGCTCCGTCTTCCGGGTTTCGTTTATCCACTTTTCTTGCTGCCGGAGATTTTACACTTTTCTTTAAATGCCTCGTTCCTGCTATGTTGTAATTTTTTAGCGAACTTGTATGCTATTTGAGTGTTAATACTCTTTATTCAACCTGCATCCATTATATGAATTTATTATTGCGTTATTTGAAACCTTATAAATGGCTGGTAGCATTTGTATTATTTCTCGCAGCTATCAATATTAGTTTTTCTTTAATTGACCCTTATATATTTGGTAAGCTAATTGACCTCGGTTATAAATACCACGATAATTCAGCCTCCTATCAACCTTTTTGGTGGAAGTTTGCAACACCGCTTCTTACCCTTTTGGGAGCATCCGTTGGCGTAGCCATGGTGAGCCGGATAGCGAAAGCCTTCCAGGATTATTTTCAGAACCTGGTAACTCAAAAATTTGGCGCTGCCGTATTTACGGAAGGGTTGAAACACGCCATGAGCCTTCCTTATTATCAATTCGAAGATCAACGAAGTGGCGAAACGCTTAGCATTTTGCAAAAAGTTCGTATAGATACAGAAAAATTCATTGCCAGTTTTGTGAACGTGCTGTTTCCGGTAGTAATCGGGATTTTATTTGTAGCATTATTTGCATACAGCATTCACCCCACTTTACCACTTATTTATTTTGGCGGTATACTTTTATTGGTTATCATTTCTAATTTGCTCAGTAAAAAAATAAAAATCGTTCAAAAAAATATAGTGAGGGAAACAACCTCACTTGCCGGAGCTACTACTGAATCGCTACGGAATATAGAACTGGTAAAAAGCCTTGGACTTGCCACCCAGGAAGTTGAGCGTCTTAATAAAAACACGTATAAAATACTGGGATTAGAATTAAAAAAAGTAAAACGCCTGCGCAGTATAAGTTTTATACAAGGCACATTTGTAAATACACTGAGGCAGATTATCCTTTTTATGCTTATGTGGATGATCTTTAAGGATAAGATGTTGCCATGGGAATTAGCTACCATGCAGATATATTCCTTCTTTGTTTTCGGTCCTTTGCAGGAAATCGGCAATATCATACTTACCTACCGGGAGGCCCAGGCTTCGCTTGAAAATTTTGAAAACCTGATGAATAAGGAGCCGGAGCCAAAAGCTGATAATCCCAAACACCTGGGAAAAATTCAAACGCTTGAATTTGACCATGTAGCTTTTAAACATTTTACAGCATCGCAGAAAGCTATAAATGATATCAGCTTCAAAGTAAAAACAGGTGAAACCATTGCGTTTGTGGGTCCATCAGGATCTGGCAAAACCACCCTGATGAAATTGTTAGTAGGTCTTTATCGTCCCGAGGAAGGATGTATCTTATATAATAGTATTGATGAAAACAATATCGACTTTGAAGACCTGCGAAACCAGATTGGATTTGTAACGCAGGATACCCAATTGTTTTCAGGAACGGTAAGAGAAAATCTGATGTTTGTAAATCCTGTTGCTACGGAAGAAGATCTGAAGGATGTAATCAGGAAAGCATCCTGCCAGAATTTACTCGCCCGGGCGGAAAAAGGGTTGGATACAATGATAGGAGAAGGCGGATTAAAACTATCAGGGGGAGAAAAGCAAAGGATCTCCATTGCAAGGGCTTTGCTGCGCAGACCCAAATTGTTATTGTTTGATGAAGCTACTTCTGCGCTGGATTCATTAACCGAAGAAGAGATCACAGATACCATCCGTGATATTTCCATGCAGGGAAACCAGATCACCATATTGATCGCACACCGGCTTTCTACCATCATGCATGCAGACAGGATATATGTACTTGAAAAAGGAGATGTGGTGGAAACCGGAACCCATGAGGCTTTGCTCCAGGAAAAAGGTTTATACTTTGCTATGTGGCGCCAGCAGATCGGCGAAAGAAAAACGAAACTTTTGACTGCCTAATAAATTCTGATGTCACTTTTTTCATTGTTCGGATTTGGAAATAATAAAATAAAGGAAGCATTATACAGGGGTGCCATCATTATAGATGTACGATCTGCAGCCGAGTTTGACCGGGGGAAAATCCCTGACTCCATTAATATTCCTGTAGACCGTATCCCCATCAATACACAAAGAATAAAAGAAATGAACCGACCGGTTATTTTTTGCTGTACCTCCGGCGACCGGAGCAACCTGGCCGTTCAATTAATGAAAGAAAAGGGATTAAAAGAAGTTTATAATGGCGGAAACTGGCACAGGGTTTTGAGAATCCTGAATAGTTTCTAAGATAATTTGTAACCAAATTCCATGATCGAAAATTATTGAATCGCAAGAAAGGAAAACAAGTCTATCGAAGGGATCAGCCATTCCCCTGTTAACATTTTATCCCATTAACTTATGACAATGGTCATCACTTTTTATCTTCCTTCCCTTTCCACAAATCGGTAAAAAAATTCGATTTCTCTAATTCCTCCATATCACTTAATTCAAGCTCAAGCGCTTTGGTACTTTTGGTTATCTCGACAAGGGATATGATAAGGGAAGCCAGCAAACTGATCAGGCTAAGGGCAAAAACATATTCCGTTAATGCCGTCCATTGCTGGTAAACTCCATACATGGTAATTACACAGCACAAAAAACTAAAAACACCCATTCCCTGCATGTATCTCACTAAATTGATACGTTCCCGCAGTATCCGTATTTGATTCAAAATAAGATGGTTCTTTTCACCCCTCATGTATTCATCATGCAATTTCCGGATCAGGTTTGCCAGGGCAAGGTACCTGTTGGTGTAAGCCAGTAACAAAAGACTGATAGCCGGAAATAATAATGCGGGTGTATTGAAGGTAATTTCCATATTCAAAAATCTACAAAAATTTTCAATTCATGACTGCTTAAATTAGATAAGAAAATAAATAGTAAATTGTTATTTCTATTGACCTGTCTTATCAAGCTATCCTGCCCCATGTAAAAACAAAATTTAATAATTCGATTTTATTACCTGTAGCTTTTTCTATATCCTTATGTCAACAGAATATAAAAATCCGGGAATGTATATTGGTGAAATTGCAAACCTGCCGGCCATAGTTGCGCTGGAAACAGCAATTCCTGCCTTTATAGGGTACACACAAAAAGCAAGGGAACTTGAATTGGGTGACCTTGTGTTTGTTCCTACCCGTATCACTTCTCTTACAGAATATGAACATTTCTTTGGCGGATTGGTCAGTGAAACGTTAACGGTCAACATAGATGACGCTATTGTAAAAACGGGTACCACATCCGTATTAGAAACCCGGAAGATCACTTCCCAAATTAGTTTTCTAAAAAATAACATGCATTACCAGTTGCAATTATATTTTGCAAACGGGGGTGGTCCGTGTTATATCGTTTCATCCGGGAAGCCTAAATCATTATTGAATAAAAAAGATCTTCAAAAAAGCCTTGATGAAGTATATCAATATGCAGAACCTACCCTGTTACTGTTTCCGGATGGCGTCAATTTTGCAAAACCAAATGACATATATGAAATTTACAACGAAGCGTTGATGCAGGCTTTTGAATTAAAGGATCGTTTTGTTATCATGGATGTAAATGAAAATAATCCGGGCGAAAAAACAGCCATCGAATTATTCAGGGAAAATATTACCGGAGGGGAAAAAGAGAGTTCTTTAAAATACGGAGCGGCCTATTATCCCAAACTCATTACCTCGATTCCTTATCACTATACAGATAATTTTGTAACTATCGTACACAATACAATAACAAAGGAACCGGGTAAAACTGATTTAAAAGCCAAAGGTGAATTTGATAAACTTAAATTAAATAATTCAAGGCTGAGCGGCACAACGATTTACTCCAGTATTAAAGAGGAGATCGATAACCAAACTGTTTTATTACCTCCTTCCGCCGCTGTGGCCGGAGTTTATACAATCACGGATAAAAACCGCGGTGTTTGGAAAGCTCCTGCAAGTGTAAGCCTTTCTTTAATAAAAGCGCCGGAACTTACATTAACAACCCAGGAACTTAATTCATTAAATACAGATCCACTCACAGGAAAATCTATTAATACCATTCGTTATTTTAACGGTAAAGGAACCGTCGTTTGGGGCGCAAGAACCCTTGCAGGAAATGATAATGAATGGCGGTATATTTCTGTTCGCCGATTTTTTATCATGATAGAAGAATCCATAACAAAAGCAACCACACCATTTGTATTTGAACCTAATGAAGCGGGAACCTGGGTAAGAATAAAGTCCCTGATCGAAAATTTTTTATTGTTACAGTGGCGGGCGGGAGCTTTGATGGGGACAAGACCACAGGAAGCATTTTATGTTCATACTGGCCTTGGAAAAACGATGACGGCGCAGGACATTTTGGATGGAAGAATGATTATTGAAATTGGCATGGCTCCCGTGCGCCCGGCAGAGTTTATTATTCTAAGAATTATGCATAAAATGCAAAAAGCCTGAATTCCCTCTAACCATACTAAATTTTAGAAACGGCTAATTCAAATTTATTCATTGCGGAAAAGCAACCATCACTGGCTTCGAATACTTAAAGATTTTCGATTATTCCTGCAATTCCCTGGCCTCCGCCCACACAAGCAGTTACCATTCCATATTTCTTATTTAACCGCTTCATATCGTTCAATACCTGAATAGTAAGTTTGGCACCGGTGCAGCCCAGCGGGTGTCCCAATGCTATCGCTCCCCCATTGATATTCACTTTTGTGGGATCAAGTTCTGCTTTGCGAATTACAGCCAATGCCTGTGATGCAAAAGCCTCGTTTAATTCTATTAGATCAACATCAGCTAACTTCATACCTACCTGCTTCAATGCTTTTGGAATAGCGGCTACCGGGCCAATGCCCATTACCCGGGGAGGAACTCCTGCTGATGCACAAGCCACCAGCCTGCCGATAGGTTTCAGTCCTAATTCGTTCATCATCTTTTCTCCCATAACAATAACAAAAGCTGCGCCGTCCGATGTTTGTGAAGAATTACCTGCGGTAACAACTCCACCTGCAGCAAATACCGGCTTTAATTTTGATAACACTTCTACCGATGTATCTGCCCGGGGGCCTTCATCAGTATCCATGGTATAATTTCTTTTTTGTTTTTTTCCCTTAGCATCAAGATATATTTCTTCAACCGTAATGGGAAGGATCCCTGTTTTAAAGTGACCATTCTTAATAGCGTTGATTGCTTTCTTATGCGAATGATAAGAAAATTCATCCTGGTCCTCCCGGCTTACATCATAATCTTTGGCTACAGCCTCTGCTGTAAGGCCCATGCTGAGATAATAATCAGGGTCATCTTTTGCAATGGTATAGGAAGGAACGGTTTTCCATCCTGCAGTGGGCACCAGGCTCATACTTTCGGTGCCGCCGGCAATAATGCATTCAGCTTGTCCGGTCCTGATCTTTGCAGTAGCCATAGCAATGGTTTCCAAACCTGAAGCGCAATATCGATTAACCGTAACTCCGGGCACATCAAAACCTAATGCCCTTGCCGAAATAATGCGCCCAAATTGTAAACCTTGCTCAGCCTCAGGAACCGCATTGCCAACGATTACGTCGTCTACCCGGTTTGCTTCTAGTTGAGGAACCGAAGCCATTACACCTTTTATAACTTCTACGGCCAGGTCGTCCGGGCGATAAAAGCGAAATCCACCTCGTTTAGCTTTTCCAACGGCGGTTCTGTATCCGGCTACTATATAAGCTTCCTGCATGATGAACAATTTTAAATTATCAGATATTTGATTTTTAATTCCGCGTTAATAGCAGGTCAATTGAAAATTTTAATTCATTAAAAAATTCATATAAACAAAAATACTATTTAGTTTTTTATGCAACTTTGAAATCAAATTTAACCAGAAGTCGGCTATCATCCAAGCCATCTTTAAACTTCATTTATCTTCGTATCATATGTATAACGTAATCCGGCGCATACTGTTCTTTTTTCCTCCGGAATGGGTTCACTACTTTTCTATGAATTTGCTTAAATTATTATGTAGCCTCAGAATAATCCGCAAATTAATATCACTTACTTTTTCTGTAAAGGGAAACAGGTTAAGAAAAACTGAGTTTCATTTGAATTTCAGAAATCCGGTTGGCCTGGGTGCTGGTTTTGATAAAAACGGAAGGTACCTGAGGGAATTGGACACGTTAGGATTTGGGTTTGTTGAAATTGGCACCGTTACACCGCTGCCCCAGGTTGGAAATAAAAAGCCAAGATTGTTCCGCCTTCCAAAGGACAAGGCATTGATAAACCGGATGGGATTTAATAATGATGGAGTAGAGATAATTGCTGAGCGATTGAAAAATTGGATGGAAAAATCTGATACCATTCACAATTCACAACCCGCCAAACGAAACTCCCGGCTTATAATAGGAGGTAATATTGGAAAAAATAAAATCACATCGAACGAAGATGCCTGGAAAGACTATGAAACTTGTTTTAAGGAGCTTCACCCTTATGTCGATTACTTTGTTGTGAATGTAAGCAGTCCGAATACCCCGGGTCTCCGGGAACTACAGGAAAAAGAATCTTTACGCAAAATATTAAGACATCTTCAGATGATCAATAACGGCAAGGCCATCTCCAAACCCATATTGTTAAAAATAGCTCCTGATCTTACGCAGGAGCAAATTGATGATGTTGTTGACCTTGCCATTGAAATTCAACTGGACGGGTTAGTATGCAGTAATACTACTATCAGCCGAAACGGTTTATTAACACCTAAGGATGAAATTCAAAAAATGGGAGCCGGTGGATTAAGTGGCAAACCCGTAAAAGAAAGATCTACCGCTATTATTAATTATATCAACCAAAGAACCCGTGGCGACATTCCTGTAATTGCCTCAGGTGGTATTTTTACAGCAGAGGATGCAAAAGAAAAATTAAATTCAGGGTCTTCCCTGATACAGGTGTGGACCGGGTTTATTTATGAAGGACCCGGTATTATTAAAAAGATATGCAAAGGATTAAATTAAACTCCCTCACTCATTATTTTTCACCATATTCGCAAAACTTTAAGATAGCCTGATAATTATGGAACATTTGTTAACCAGTGAAAGTATCATTAGTTTTTTTATTCTTGTTGTATTAGAAGTAGTATTAGGAATAGACAACGTGATCTTTGTAAGTATCATCATGAACCGATTGCCAGCCGCGAATTCAAAAAAAATGGCACGCCGCGTCTGGATGATCACCGGCATTCTTTCACGTAGCCTTTTATTGCTTGCATTAGGTTGGCTTTTATCTCAAAAAGGTAAATCCATTTTTGTAGTAGCAGGAAAGGGGTTTGATCTGGCCAGCCTGGTTATGCTTGCAGGTGGAATTTTCCTTATTTATAAATCGGTGATGGAAATACATCATAAGCTGGAAGGCGAAGATCCCAATGCTAAAGCATCAAATAAGAAACCATTGACACTGGGTAAAGCCATAGCACAGATCATGCTGATAGATGCCGTTTTTTCTTTTGACAGCATCATCACTGCGGGTGGCACAGCAAAATATGTTGAGATCATGATCGCCGCAGTTGTAATCGCTATGTTTATCATGTTTACATTCAGCCCCCGAATTTCAGCATTCATACATAAACATCCTACTTTAAAAATGCTGGCTCTGTCTTTTTTAGTGATGATTGGGTTAAGCCTTGTAATAGAAGGATGGAATGCAGAAGCTGCCGAGCAATTGCATCTTAAAAATTATATTTATTTTGGTATGGCTTTCTCCTTCCTTGTTGAATTGCTAAATATGTTCATGAGAAAAAAGCAAACCCAAAACAGGGTGATTGAACTTAATGAACCCGTGTACAGGATGGAAGAGGATGAGTATTCAGACCAGGCGAAGTAAGGAAGCTGCTACAACGCCTGCCGTTTCGGTTCTTAGTCTCGTATTTCCCAGGGAAACAGCAATAAAGTGGTGGTGCATAGCTAATTCAATTTCTGCAGAAGTAAAATCACCTTCAGGACCTACCAGGATGATTTGCGAAGGAAGAGATGCATTGATCTGTTCTGTTAATTTTCTTTTTTCGGTTTCTGTACAATGAGCAATAAATTTTTGTCCTCTGCCTGCTACTTCTTCCTGCCGGAATAATAATTCAAAAGCAGTGGGCTCATGCAATACGGGCAGCCAGCACTGTTGGGATTGAAGCATGGCGCTTACCAGGATATTCTGCATCCTGTCTCGCCTGAATTTTTCCTTTTCGGTTCTTTCGCATATCAATGGAATAATTTCATTTATTCCCAATTCCGTTGCTTTCTCTAAAAACCATTCAAACCGGCTGGCATTTTTTAAAACGGATATACCAATGGATACATTTCTTTTTGCAAGTGACACATGGGCCACATCTTTTACTTTAACGGCGCAGTGTTTCTTATGATCATCCGTAATAAAGACAGTCAATAAATTTCCTTTTCCATCAGTAAGATTGAGCGAGTCATCTTTCTTCATGCGCAGCACCTGTATCATATGCCGGGAAGTAACTTCATCTAAAACAAGTTCCTTTTCAGAACTATTATAGTTGCTTATATAAAAAAAAGGAAGTGCCATAAGTAAAAATAAAAAATGTCCGATCTAAAAAGACCGGACATCAGAATATTTTATTCTCTTTATTAAAAAGGATCTTCCTCTTCTGAAGACCGGTCATTCATTTTACTGCCAGCCTGGATATATAATTTTTCACCCCCGCCTCCATCTTCTACCGGGCGCCAGCCTCCAGTAGGTAGCCCTATGCCGCTATATGGATCTTCGTCCCAGTTCGCAAATTTCTGGATATGCAGTAAGGCTTTTAATTTAACGGTTTCTAATGTACCATTTCTATGTTTGGCAATTTTTACTTCCGTTAAACCTTTAATATTTTCTCCGTCTGCACTTGTTGTCAGATCATAATATTCCGGCCGGTAAAGGAACATAACCATGTCAGCATCTTGCTCAATTGCTCCTGACTCTCTAAGGTCACTCAACTGTGGGATACGGCTGCCTTCTTTTGCTCCCCTTTGCTCTACCGCACGACTCAATTGTGATAAAGCTATTATTGGCACATTTAATTCCTTAGCCAGGCCCTTTAAATTCCGGGAGATATTACTGATCTCCTGCTCCCGGTTTGAATTTCTGCCGTCACCTGTTCCACTCATCAATTGCAGGTAATCTATAATTACCATACCAATATTATGCTTGTTCTTAAGCCTGCGGCATTTGGCCCTCAATTCAAAAATATTTAGAGCAGGGGTATCATCAATATACAAAGGCGCCTGTGATAAACGCTGAATACCTCTTGCGTACAATTGTTTCATTTCATGCTCTTCCATTTTACCCCTGGCAATCTTCTCAAGCCATATTTCACTTTCCGCAGACAGGATACGCTGTACCAGCTGGCCGGCACTCATTTCAAGAGAAAATAAGGCTACAGGCGTAGGTTTAGTAGGATGCATGGCAGCATTACGGGCCAGGTTTAGGGCGAAAGCCGTTTTACCAACAGCCGGCCTTGCCGCCAGGATGATAAGGTCAGTGTTCTGCCATCCGAAAGTAACCCGGTCAAGGCTTGAAAACCCGCTGGGCACACCGGTTACATCTTCATTACGCTGCCGAAGGTCCTCGATACGTTTTATCGTGTTGACAAGGATCGTATCAATGGAATTATATTCTTTTCTAAGATGATTATTAGTGATCTCGAATAACTTGGATTCGGCATCGTCGAGTAAATCAAAAACATCGGTGGAGTCTTCGTATGCATCACCAATGATCTCCCCACTAATACGGATCAGTTCACGTTGAATAAATTTTTGTAAAACTATCCTGGCGTGAGCATCAATATGGGCAGATGAAACAACAGTATTAGTCAACTTGGTGACGTAATAAGGTCCCCCTACCATTTCCAATTCTTCACGGCTACGCAGTTCTTCGGCTACGGTAAGAATGTCGATAGGCTGGCTTTTGTTAGCCAGGCTTTGCATGGCACTAAAAATTCGCTGATGCGCCTCCACATAAAAACATTCGGGCTTTAATATTTCTACTACCGTGTCAAAAGCACTTTTCTCCAGCATAATAGCACCCAATACGGCTTCCTCCAGGTCCTTGGCCTGTGGCGGCACTTTGCCATATACCATTGTTCCAAGGTCTATCGATGATCTTCTTTTCTGTTTTCTTTCTTTATTTATATTGGTCAGGTCCATCGTTCAGTTATACCGATAAAAAATTAAACCATTGATTTTACACCAATGACCTTAGGAGAGAGAGCCCAGTCTTAAATTATGAAAATATTACTTTTCTGTTATCCGAATGTTTTCTTCCATCAGTCAGATGGCGAAAATAGAATTGTATTACCAATCAAAAGCGATTTTAAAAAACTTTTTCTTTCTACACTAATTTTCACCATGCAAATGGGGGTTATCCACAATCATTTTTTCCTCTGCCAAAGATCTTTTCCAATTTAATAAAAATATATTTTGACAGTAAGAAAAGATAAACACAAAGGTGTAAAAGTAATATTGGATAGTTATAAGCAAATATTAAAATTGTCTCACCAAAGCCCCGTCTCCTGATTAAAAAATTTCATTCCATAAGTCAACGTTTATTTTGCTATATATTCTATAATTCATTTATACTGAAATTTTTTAGGTTATATTTTTTATGAAATAAAGTTTGATACTCTTTTCATTTTCACATTACTTAAATATTCATAGAATTTTGTAAGAATAGTTGTCCCTTAAGAATTCAGCTACCACTTGCAGAAAGGGACCTACTGATTTTTTTCTGGCTAATCTTAATATCTATTATTATTCTGTTTAATCCTGGTCAAGCCATGAATCCCGCTCTGCTCCTTTCATTATCTTCGCAGCCAATAAAGTATATCTAGTAATGACGATCTCTTATAAATGGTTGAGTGAATACCTGCCCGTAAAAATAGAACCGGAAAGATTGAGTCGCATCCTGACATCTATCGGGTTGGAAGTGGAAAGCATGAATAAATATGAGGAAGCCAAAGGCGGGTTAAAAGGCTTGTTGATTGGGGAAGTACTTAGTACAGAAAAACACCCAAATGCTGATAAACTTACGCTGACGAAGGTAAATATCGGGAACAGCGAACCCCTTCAAATAGTTTGCGGAGCTCCTAATGTAGCTACTGGTCAAAAAGTGGTTGTTGCTCCTGTAGGTACTACAATTTATCCAACAGATGGCCAACCTTTAACAATGAAGGTGGCAAAGATCCGGAATATAGAAAGTTTTGGTATGATCTGCGCAGAGGATGAAATTGGATTGGGCACATCCCATGCAGGAATACTTGTGTTACCGGATAGTGTACAGACCGGTACAACCGCTCTTGATTATTTTAGACCTTATGAAGATTGGATTTACGAAATTGGGCTAACACCTAACCGCATGGATGCCATGAGTCATTGGGGTGTGGCCAGGGATGTTTGTGCCTACCTCAGTTATCATGATAAAAAGGGGATAAAAGTCAGGCTACCGACTGCCAATGGATTTAAGACTGACAATAACTCCCTTTCTATTGGGGTGGAAATAGAAAATGCAGAAGCATGCCCCCGGTATTCAGGCGTAAGCATTGCAAATGTTACTATTGAGGCATCACCAAAATGGCTGCAACAAAAATTAGTTGCAATCGGCCTGCGACCGATCAATAATATCGTAGACATTACAAATTATATTCAACACGAAACAGGCCAGCCTCTCCATGCATTTGATGCTGATCAAATTACCGGAGGTAAAGTGATTGTAAAGAATTTAAAGGAGGGAACGCCTTTTATTACACTGGATGAGAAAGTAAGAAAGCTAAATAGCGAAGACCTGATGATCTGTAATGAAAAGGAAGGCATGTGTATAGCCGGAGTTTTTGGAGGCCGGCATAGCGGCGTAACAGAAACGACAAAGAATATTTTTTTGGAGAGTGCTTTTTTTGAAGGGTTATTTATTCGTAAAACATCCTTTCGCCACGGATTAAGAACAGATGCCGCCAGCCGGTTTGAAAAAGGCACGGATATTTCAGCAACCGTTACTGTATTAAAAAGGGCAGCCGTGATGATAAAGGAAATTTGTAAAGGTGAGATTGCTTCTGAAATAGTGGATATATATCCTGAAAAGAAAGATAAAACACAAGTATCCCTCAAATATCATTATTTGAAAAAACTGAGTGGCAAAAATTATCATCCTGATGCGGTAAAGGATATTTTGATCAGCCTGGGATTTGAAATAGAAAAAGAAGGTATGGATGAAATGAGGGTAGCCGTGCCATACCATAAGCCGGATATAAGTTTACCTGCAGACCTGGTTGAAGAAATACTCAGAATTGATGGGCTAGACAATATTGCTATTCCCGCGGCTATCACCATCACACCTTCGGTGGAAGAAAATTATGCAGCCGATCTGTATAAAGAAAAATTAGCCAATATCCTTACAGGTCTTGGCTTTTATGAAATATTGACCAACTCCATTACCAACTCTGCTTATTTTACTGAGGTAGAACTATCGTCTTCCGTAAAAATGTTGAATAATCTAAGTGCGGAGTTAAATATACTCAGGCCATCCATGCTGGAAACGGGATTAGAGGCAATAGCGCATAACCTGAACAGAAAAAATAACGATCTCCGGCTATTTGAATTTGGTAAAACTTATAAAAAGGAGGGTTCGGGAATTTATAGTGAGCCGGAACACCTTTGCCTTTACCTAAGTGGGAAAAACACCACGCAAGGCTGGAGATCGAAGGCATCTGATGCAGACTTTTTTGTTTTAAAAGGCATAGTTACTAAACTGGTTGAAGCTCTTGGAATTTCAATTGAAGATTTTGAAACACCTTCTTCAGAAAATATAAATTCTAAATTTGAAGCAAGTCTAAAGGGAAATATTGGGGATGAAGTTGTAGTAGAAATAGCTATTGTAAGCAAAAAAGTAATGGGGAATTTTGACATTAAACAATCTGTCTTCTTTGCCGACCTGAACTGGGACGTTTTATCCCGCATGGCTGTATCAAATAAACATGTTTTTTCCCCCATACCAAAGTTTCCTTCTGTTCAGCGGGATGTAGCTATGATTATTCCATCCAAATTAGCCTATAAGGAAGTTGAACAAGCCGTCCGGAAAATGAAACTGGGCAAATTGCAGGGTATTAAATTGTTTGATATTTTTGAGAGTGAAAAATTAGGTACGGGTAAAAAATCTATGGCTATCAATTTGACATTTACCGATGAAGAAAAAACATTGACAGACGCCGAGATAGATGGTTGGATGAATAAAATCATGACAACCCTGGAAAAGAATCTGGCTGCCGAGATACGAAAATAAATTACAAGAAATAAAACTGCCGGCAGGATCAAATTATAATGATGGGTCGTTCCGAAAAGTACTTGTGATAAATTCAATTCAAGATTGAAATAATGACGGAATCAGAACAATATCTGAAACGGATACAGGATAAGGTGCAGCACTTGCTGAAACAGCATATGGCTGTGGTAAAGGAAAATCATTCCTTAAAAGAAGAACTCGAAAGTATTACAAAGGAGGCTACTCAATTTAAAGAAAATTCAACTGCACTTAAGCAGCAGGTTGAGATTCTGAAATACAGTAACGGAGAAATGGAGGAAGAGGACAAAAAACTTTTTGAAAAACGCATCCAATCCTATATAAAAGAAATTGACAGATGCATCACCATGCTCAGCAGGTAATCACACTCTTTTGACCAGGTTCATTTTCATCTCCTCTTCACCATGAGACAATACAAGAGTATACCGGCCGTATGGCAAATCATTTAATCCGGTCCAGTTGATTTGCTTTTGATGGCGAGGAAGTTTTCTTTCCATTACACTACAAACACTTCCTTTATCGTCTTTTAAGATTCCTTTCAGTGAACTATCCTTAAAAAGGATCAATTCAAACTGGAGAGCATCAATAAAATTGATTGACCTAATTTTAGCGAACATAACTGGTTAGTTTTTGGGTTTGGGCGGCTTTGTGGAAACTGGAATTTGTTGATCTTTATGCCTAGGATAAAAGGTTCCAGGAAGAGAATGGCTACAAAATAATCAGAGTTTTTTAAAAATGCAAGCTATGGATCAATTAATTGCAGCAACCATTATTATTGGAGACCGGAGTTACAGAATTAAGTTAAACCCCAAAGATGAAGAAGTAGTACGCCGTACCGTAAAGATCATTAATGATAAAATAATTGAATACAAAACACAATTTGCCGGGAAGGATATGCAGGATTATATTGCTATGGTACTCATCTGGCTGGCAACAGAACAAAAAGCTGCAGGGTCCGCAGATATTCAACAGGAGATTTTAATGTCAAAACTCTCCGCAATTGAAAATTTATTGGACAATCCTACTGTCTGATATAAAATGACAGGCTTCTGGCGGAATGCCTAAGTTCATTTATTAAGTTTTTACCTCTTCTATTTTTAGCCGGAATTCAACGTTTTTGTTTATTTAATTCGTCAATCAATAGTCCGGTCGGTGTTTATTTTATTCAAAAGTTTCCTGCCTATTCCAATCTTATTTAAATGGATGGCAAATACTTATTGCAATTTTATCCATTAGTTTCGCTTTTGTATCTTCGCCTGCTGCCTGAATGAAACAAACGTTTTTGCGGGCCGATTGACCTAAAACCTTTTTCATCTTGGAACATATAAAACAACAGATTCATGGATCCCAATATCATATCAATAATAATTGGTATTGCTGCCCTTATAGCGGGCATCATAGCCGGTAAATTCATTTTTGCCAAAAACACAAAGAAAATTGTAGAAGATGCCGAATTTCAATCCAAAAACTTATTAAAAGAAGCTGAATTAAGAGCTGAAACCGTTCGTAAAGAAAAAGAGCTTGAAGTAAAGGAAAAATTTATCCAGTTAAAAGCGACGCACGATAAAGAGGTAAATGACCGTAATCGAAAGATCAATGAAAGTGAAAACCGTATTCGCCAGAAAGAACAAACAATTGGATTAAAGGAAAGCTCACTTGATAAACAAGTGAAAGAAAATGAGGCCATTAAGGAAAATCTTAACCGCCAGATCGATCTTGTCAATATTAAAAGAGGTGAGCTGGAAAAACACCAGGAAGAACATATCAGGCGTCTTGAAAAGATTGCTGGCCTTTCTGCCGACGAAGCTAAAACACAGTTGGTGGAGAGTTTGAAAACCGAAGCACACACACAAGCTATGGCCATGCAGCAAGAGATCATTGACGATGCTAAGCAAAAAGCAGGAAAAGAAGCCCGCAAAATAATTATTCAAACCATTCAGAGAACAGCGGCTGAGCAAGCCATTGAGAACTCGATTACTGTTTTCAACCTCGAGAGCGACGAAATAAAGGGACAGATAATAGGTCGTGAAGGCAGAAACATCCGTGCTTTGGAGGCTGCCACTGGTGTGGATCTAATAGTTGATGATACACCGGAAGCAATTCTTCTCTCAAGCTTTGACCCTCTTCGTCGTGAAATTGCCCGTTTGAGTTTGCAGCGGTTGGTTACTGACGGTCGTATTCACCCTGCCCGAATTGAGGAGGTTGTGGAAAAGACCAGAAAACAAATAGATGACCAGGTAATTGAAATTGGTGAAAGAACGGTCATTGAGTTAGGGATTCATGGACTTCATAAAGAATTAGTCAGAATGGTAGGCCGGATGCGGTTCCGCTCTTCATACGGGCAAAACCTACTTATGCATAGCAGGGAAACGGCCAATCTTTGTGCTACTATGGCTGCCGAATTAGGTCTTAATCCAAAACTGGCTAAAAGGGCTGGTCTTTTGCATGACATTGGTAAAGTACCTGACGAGGAAAGCGAACTCAGCCATGCTTTGTTAGGAGCCAAATTAGCTGAAAAATATGGGGAAAATCCAGCTGTGGTGAATGCTATAGGTGCTCATCATGATGAAATGGAAATGCAATATGTTATTTCCCCTATTGTGCAGGCCTGCGATGCAATAAGTGGAGCCAGACCTGGAGCGAGAAGGGAGATTATGCAACAATACCTTCAGCGTATAAAAGACCTGGAAAACCTGGCTATGACCTATCCTGGCGTTGAAAAAGCTTATGCAATCCAGGCGGGGCGGGAATTAAGAGTAATTGTGGAAGCAGAAAAGGTTACGGATGGGGATTCTGACAAACTTTCATTTGAAATAGCCCAAAAAATACAAACTGAAATGACTTTTCCCGGCCAGATTAAGGTTACAGTAATACGTGAGAAAAGAGCAGTTAATATTGCCAGATAATCCTGATAAATGAGTATCAGGCAGCACTATTACGATATCTGGGCATTCATTTGTCATTTAATTTATGATCAAAACAGGTAATCAATTAAATTTGTAAAGATTTCCCCCTACCTTTGCCCTCCTTAAAAACAAGAGTTATGAGCGCTATAGCATATGTACACGAACAGTTGAGCAACAAAAAGGACTTTCCCGACTTCAAAGCCGGAGATAATATAACTGTAAACTATAAGATAATTGAAGGAAATAAAGAACGTATCCAGTCATTTAAAGGAGATGTGATTAAAAAGCAAGGAACAGGCTTCACAGCTAGTTTTACTGTTCGTAAAATTTCTGACGGTGTGGGTGTTGAACGAATATTTCCTTTTTCTTCTCCCAATGTTGATTCAATCATATTGAACAAGACCGGTAATATTCGCCGTGCCAAACTTTTTTACCAGCGTAAACGTAGCGGTAAGAGTGCAAGAATTCGGGAAAAGCGTATGGCAGTTGCTACTCCGGAACTTGCAAAATAAAATGGAAAGATATTTAATAAGAAGTCCTGGTGAAAACCGGGATTTTTTTTATTTCAACATCTGATACTCACCAATAATCGTATCTTTTGCAGATACTAATTACTTACCTTTACTGTCTAATTATTTATTACTATGATACATGCAGATTTATTAGGAATGCTGGGTACAAATGAAATTATCATTATCCTGATTATTGTGCTGTTGCTTTTTGGTGGCCGCAAAATACCTGAGCTGATGAAAGGCTTGGGTAAAGGTGTTCGGGAATTTAATGATGCAAAAACAAATGTGAAGAAAGAAATAGAAGAAAGCGCAAACGATCTAAAGACTCCATAATTTAAGTCTGTTCCGCCTTTTACCAATTTTTTTCTGTTCTTGAAAAAGATAACCACTTTTGTTTGAGTTTTCATCCATTGAACAATATCATTCCTCATTATTACAAGGAACGAGTTCCTGTTTGCAGGCTGTTCAGTATTATCTTCAGAAAATAGAGAGCACCCGGCATCTAAATGCGTTTATTCATGTATATGGGAGTGAAGCTTTAGAAAAAGCAAAATTCCTGGATAGTGAACGAACCGCTGGAAGACCTTTGGGCCGGCTACACGGGGTGATTATTGGGATCAAGGATGTTATTGCCTATAAAGATCATCCCCTCTCCGCCTCTTCAAAAATATTAGAGGGCTTTACCTCCATTTATTCAGCAACGGTTGTAAACAAATTATTAGCGGAAGATGCTATAATTATCGGCAATTTGAACTGTGATGAATTTGCCATGGGATCCACGAATGAGAACTCGGTCTATGGAAAGGTGTTAAATTCCATTGACAATACGAGAATACCAGGAGGATCTTCCGGGGGTTCTGCTGTTGCTGTTCAGGCAGGACTATGTATGATTTCCCTCGGAAGCGATACAGGCGGCTCTGTTAGACAACCAGCGGATTTCTGCGGGGTTGTTGGCTTAAAGCCCGGCTATGGCCGAATATCCAGATATGGCCTGATTGCGTATGCATCATCATTTGATCAAATAGGCATCTTTGCTACCAATGTACCTGATATAGCTCTTACACTTGAAATAATGGCCGGGAAAGATGAATATGACAGTACAGTATCACAAGAACCAGTGGAACCGTATTTCTCTCAATTAAAAAAGGATGACAAATATCGAATTGCCTGGTTTAAAGAGGCTTTAGAGCATCCAAGCCTGGATCCTGAAATTTCTGATTCAATAAAAGACTTAATGGTAAGGCTAAAAGAGGATGGGCACCACGTGGGCCAGGTTGAGTTTGATTTAATAGACCATATAGTTCCCGCTTATTATATACTTACTACGGCAGAAGCGTCCTCTAATCTTTCCAGATATGACGGAATAAAATTTGGTTTTAGAGCAGAATCAGGTAATTCCGGGCTAACGGATTTGTATAAGGAATCGAGATCCGAAGGTTTTGGAAAGGAGGTTAAGCGCCGAATAATGCTTGGGACTTTCGTTTTGAGTGCCGGATATTATGATGCGTACTTCACCAGGGCCCAAAAAGTTAGAAAAGTGTTATATGATAAAATACAGTTGATATTCAAGGACTTCGACTTCATTTTCCTACCTACATCCCCTAATGTTGCCTTTAAAATAGGTGAGAAAATGGATGACCCAATTTCGATGTACCTGGCTGATATTTATACCGTTATGGCCAATTTGGTGGGTATACCTTCTATTTCTCTCCCAATCTTCACTCACAGTAATGGCATGCCTTTTGGTCTTCAGGCAATGTCAAATCGGTTTAATGAGTTAGCTTTGCTTAGATTTTCGAATATGCTAATGCGATATGAAAAGAGTAATAAACTCCTGCCGAACCATTCTTAGGGATTGATTTCTTATACTTTTGAGATAAGTCTCTTGTAATTTTAAATTCGCTGTGATGTTAAAAAATTTAGGGATCTCTTGTATTATCGCTTTTTCCTCAATAGGTTATGCTAATAGTGAACCCGGCTTTATAAAAAAGCCCGTTTACAGTTCTTTGTTAAGTCAATCCCAGGATTCCTTACCTCAGGTTCAGGATTCAATTAAAGATCCTAAAGAAAATTTTATTGATTTATTTGATAATGAATCTTCCTATTCTGCCGGAGTTGATATTGCCTACCTGAATCCATTAATGTTAAGTTTTGTAGATGGCTACAAAGTAAGCCATGGTAAGATGATGGAAGATTTGAAAGATAAGGCCAGACCTTATTTTAATATGATAGATAAAGTTCTAAGTAAACATGGGCTGCCTAAAGAACTTAAATATCTTGCTGTTATTGAATCTAATTTAAAAACGAATGCAAGATCATGGGCAGGGGCGGTAGGTCCCTGGCAATTAATGCCAGCTACAGGCCGCAATCTTGGATTAAAGATTGGTCGTTATGTTGACGAAAGAAAAGATGTTTATAAAAGCACACATGCTGCTTCACGATATTTAACTTCCTTATATTCTATGTACGGCGATTGGTTATTGGTGATCGCTGCTTATAATAGCGGACCGGGTAAAGTAAATTCAGCCATTAAAAGAAGTGGCTCCCGTGACTTTTGGACCTTGCAAAAATACTTGCCTGCCGAATCCAGAAAGCATGTAAAGAAATTTATTGCCACCCATTATATAATGGAAGGCGAAGGAGGTATCACAACCCTCACTAAAAAAGAAACCGCTGGTTTTTTAATGAACCCGGACAAGAAGATAACCACAAATATCAGCACGGTATCAAATATTTCTTCTTCTCAAATAATAAGTGGCCGTTATAACGGATTTACTTTAGCTAAGTTTATAGAAATGGATCTGGCAGAATTTCAGAAAATAAACCCCAGGTTCGATAACCAAATAGCATCCACAGGTAAATATGAATTAAAGTTGCCTGCGGAAAAAATGGAAGTTTTTAAAGTAAAGAAAATTGATATTTTAAAAGAGTCAATTCAAATCTTGTTAAATCCTGAAACAGCCTCTACGGGTTCACTCTAAATAATTAAAAACTGTAAAATGGCAGCCGGTTTAATTTTATTAGGCCGGCTTTGCTTTTGTAAAAAAAGAGGCACAATATTTTCCTGTATATACCATAAATCATTTTTCATTTAAAAGAACCTATTATGATCTCTATTTCATTAAAGCAAATTCTTCCTATTATGGCTGGTGCTATCCTATTAACAGCCTGTTCTCCCTCAAATAAGACCGTGGCAACAGCAAGCAGAAATGATGTAAAAGGAACCTGGGTGCTGGATAATATTAATTATGATGGAATTCCTTCTGGTCAAAAACTTAAACTCACACTTTTGGACGAGGGTGATGAAAATTGTCTGAAAGGCAGCACATGGATATTCCCGAATAATGGAAATGGTTCTTATACTATTGCTCATAATGCAAGTACAGGCTGTACTCCCGGGGAAAGAAGTATTGTATGGTCTTACAGAATTGAAAATGGCGAAACGATCTTACAATATAAAAGACTTCCCGGCGGTATTAAGGCGAAAGATATTGCCGATGGATATAAATTTAATATTGTTTCCGCTACCGATGCCATCCTTTCGCTACGCTCTGATGTGGTGTACGAAGGAAAAACTATTAATATCAATTACTTATTTTCAAAAAAATAACCAGAAGTGCAGTTATAAAAAAAGGGGTCGTTATTGCTAACGGCCCCTTTTTATTATTGATTATTTTTTTAAAATCTATAGCCTAAAGAAAGTCCAAAACCAGTATTTTTTAATGTGGATTTACTATCACTAGCCGGGCTATTGTGTATATCGAGTAACCCAAGACCTGCATTTAACTGAAAGGATAGTTTGTTATTGAATTCATATCCTGCCAAAAGATTGGCACCTGCATCAAACCGCTTTAATTCATCAACCTGGTCGCCAAATTCAATATCTGATTCTACGCTTCCGTTTTTATATTTCGCATTGATACCATAACCAAGATAAGGACCAAATCCCAGCAACATCTTACCTTCTCCTAATTCTGGCTTATAAATAAAATTTATCGGCAATTCTAAATAGGATATGGTTGTTTTCCCGTCTCCTGCTTTATCAGCAGCCCCTTTAGTGCTAAACAATAAACCTGGCTGCAAATAAAAATCAATGCCTACAGGTATTTCAGCATTTACACCCGCATTAAACCCGGTTTTCAATTTATTCTCCAGGTTTTCGCCGGCATTATTCTTTCCGTTCAAATTATAAAAATTAATTCCGCCACGTATTCCAAACGTAGTTCTGGATTGAGCCATTATAGCTGTAGAAAATAGCAAAGCTATGACGGCAAATAAAAATGTTCTTGTTTTCATTGGTTATGTTTTAAATAAAATGTTTATTGTTTTTACTTATTAATTTCCAGCTTCCTTTTTTGCATCTGCTTTCATTTTTTCGTTAGCAGTGATTAAGAATTCTACCCGCCTGTTTTGTGCTCTGCCGGATTCTGCATCATTATTATATTTAGGAGCTGATTCTCCGAATCCTACGGTCTTTACTCTTTCCAGGGCAATACCATGATTGGTTAAATAATTTGAAACAGTTGATGCACGCCTTTCGGACAAGGATTGGTTATACTTCTCGGTTCCTGTATTATCAGTATGACCTTGAATTTCTAGATCGGTATCAGGATATTTATTTAATATTCTCACCAGGTCATTCAAAGTCGTTTGAGCACCTGAGGTTATATTTGACTGATCAAATCCAAACAAAACAGCACTGCTGAATTCAACAACTATTCCCTCTCCTACTCTTTCTACCTTTGCACCCGGTACTTCGTTTTTTATTTCCTCGGCTTGCTTATCCATTTTTCTTCCTATAACGGCGCCTGTAACACCACCAACAGTGGCACCTATAATGGCACCTAAAGCCGTATTACCTGCAGCTTTGCCTATTACACCTCCAACTGCAGCACCACCCGCTGTACCTATGACTGCTCCTTTCTGGGTCTTATTCATATTTTTACATCCCATTGCAAGAACACTTACAGCAAGGATACCAAAAAGCCAATTTTTAATTTGTTTCATTTTTAATTTTATTAGTAATACCCATTATCCAAACATCATACCAATAGGCTTATTGATCAATGTTTATAGGAGTTTACTCAGATGATATTCAATAATTTAATATTAATTACGGTCTGGCTGATGAGGATTTACTACCCACTACGGGAGTTATACTAAGAGTAATAAAATAGATTTACCAACTCAAAAAATAATTTGAAGAGGAACTTTTAGAGTAATCAGGCGTATTGCGTGCGATATCGATCAATCCTTTACGTTATTACTCAACACTTGCTTCATAGCTTCAGCTTTTAACAAACACTCTTCCCATTCTTTTTCGGCATCACTATAAAATGTAATGGCTGACCCAGCCTGAAAAGAGAGGTACCCTGACGACACATTATACATTATGCTCCGGATTATAACATTAAAATCAAAATCACCATAGGGAGAAATATACCCAATTGCGCCGGAAAAAATCCCCCTTTTTGTTTTTTCATATTGCTCAATTAATTCCATAACTTTTTTCTTGGGTGCTCCCGTCATCGAGCCCATGGGAAAAGTAGCCCTTATGATATCGGAAAAGTTAATGTTTATCCTGAGCATTCCACTGATGGTGGAGATCATTTGATGAACCTGCGGAAAAGAATAAATACCAAATAATTCTTCTACGGCTACTGTTCCTTCCTCACAAATTTTTGACAGGTCATTACGCATTAAATCCACTACCATTACATTTTCTGATCTGTCTTTTTTACTATTCAAAAGATTCAATCTGCTTTCTTCATCTTGTCTTACATTACCAGGCACTCTTTTGGAAGTTCCTTTTATGGGTTGGGCCAGTATTTTATTTCCTTCTTTCCTTAAGAATCTTTCCGGGCTTGCGCCCATCATCCATTTATCTTCTAATTTATATAATGCAGAAAAAGGGTTGGGTGAAATAGTACTTAATTTTTTGTAAACATTCAGTGGACTAATAAATACCTGCTCAGCAAAAAATTCCTGGCAAAAATTTATTTCATAACAATCCCCGCGAAGTATATGTTCTTGTAATTTCTTTATTATTGACAAATAATCATCCCGTTCAATCCGGTTCTTTATTTCAACATTGCCTGTCAATCCGATTTCCTTCTGTAACTCCGATGATTCATTATTTATTTCGTTAAATATCTTATGCGGGTCATCTGCTTCAATCGCCAATTGGCAATCATTCAACTTTATAAGAACTGAAGGTTCAAAAAAGAAAATTTCCGGAAAGCAAATATGGTCAGGGTTTTCCGACTTCAAATTTTCCAACTCATTTTTAATATCATAATTAAGATGGCCCAATAGCCACTTACTCTTATTTAAAAAAATGAATTCCTGCAAAGGCGTCAACGTATCACCCGGTCTCCATACAAATTTGTTTTTTACTCCGGCTCCTGCCAGGCATTCCTGGGAATGAGGCTTAATTTGATATTGATGATTGTCTAAAAAACAAAAAGTGTCGAACTTGTGTAACCAGTTCAACACTTTTTCTTTAATTACCCGGAAATCAGTTACCGGAAATATCAGATTATTCAGAGTTGTATTGTAATAAGTGAGTAGTATTTTTTAATAAATCTTTTTTTAATCTGGCGACTTGAAATCAGAACTGTATTAGCCCTGCCAGGTTATTCAGATTTTAATAATCATCATCTTCTTCGCTGTAATCGTCACTGTCATTGAACATATCTTTAAATTCATCATCCACTTTAAAATCATCTTCTTCCTCCACCGCTCCTTTTTTTGCAGGAGTTGCTGCCTTTTTGCCTTTAGATTTGGGCACATCAAATTCAGCAAAATCCGGATCCCATTCATCGCTTTCCTCAGCCTTTTCCCAATCATCTTCTTTATCATCAGAAACATCATCATCATCATCTTCTTCTGATTTTTTACCTTTTTTAGAAGCAGGGGATGCTTTAGCTGACTTGTTTTTAGGAGCAGATTCTTCTAACTCATCATCAAAATCTTCTTCGTCATCATCATCCACCTTCTTTACGGGTTTTGAAGATTCTTTTTTTACTGAATCCTTGTTTGAATCAGAATTAATTTTTCCTGTAACTTTTTTTTCTTTATTGGATTTAGATGCCATAATGAAGTAGGGTTGTGAGTGTAAAATTTCAGCGAAGTTTTTAATTGACCAAATTTTTTTACATAAAAATTTATTCGCCCTGTTTAATCAATGGAAATGATCTGGTTGCGACCTGGTCCGTTTGATATATAGCGAATTTTTACTCCCAGGTATTGATTTATAAATGCTACATAGGTTTTCATCGTATCAGGCAATTCTTCTTCAGATTTTGCTGCACTACTTGGAATATTCCAACCCGGAAATTTCTCGTAAAGAGCTTTAATGGCCGGACGATCCAGACGAAAAGGTATTTCCGTGCTTTCTTTTCCATCTATCTCATAACGTGTACATACTTCTAACTCTTTAAAATCGTCGAGTACATCAGCCTTTGTCATCACTATTTTTGTCACACCGTTGATCATACAAGCAAAGCGAAGTGCTACCAGGTCAATCCAACCGCAACGCCGTGGACGGCCTGTGGTAGCTCCAAATTCGCTACCGGCTTTTCTTAATTCTTCGCTCAATTCATTATCAAGTTCAGTAGGAAAGGGTCCGCTTCCTACCCGGGTACAATATGCTTTAGTAATGCCTATTACATCTCTTATTTTTTGAGGTGCAATACCCAAGCCATTACATACTCCGGCCGAAATAGTGTTAGAAGAAGTTACAAACGGGAAAGTTCCAAAATCAATATCCAGCATACTTCCCTGGGCTCCTTCGGCCAGAACCTTTTTTCCATCTTGTATATGATGGTTAATGAAATATTCGCCGTTTACGATATTTAGTCCCTTTAAAAATTCCAATGCTTCAAAAAATTCTTCTTCCCACAACGAAATATCTTCATCAAATGAGTAATTATCCAACAAACGTTGGTGTTTCATTCTTAGTTTAATATAGGCTGAAGTAAAGTTTTTATCGAGCAGGTCGCCAACTCTCAATCCATTTCTTCCCGTTTTATCCATGTAGGTAGGACCAATTCCCTTTAAGGTTGATCCTATTTTCTGATTTCCTTTGGACGATTCAGATGCTTTGTCCAAAGCCCTATGAGTAGGAAGTATCAGGTGGGCCCTTTCAGAAATAAACAGACCCTTCTTAAGATCTATTCCAAAGGAAGAAACAGTGTCACATTCCTTTTTCAGGGTAACAGGATCTAAAACCACACCGTTTCCTATCAGGTTAATTTTATCTGCACGGAAAATACCTGAAGGTATTTGGTGCAAAACAACTTTCTTATCCTCTATATATAGCGTATGCCCCGCATTTGGTCCTCCCTGGAACCGGGCTATCATATCGTAATCTCTAGCAAAATAATCGACAATCTTACCTTTTCCTTCATCGCCCCATTGGAGGCCAAGTATTACATCTACCATTTTTGGTTGGTTATATTTTAATCCTGATCCTTATTGACCTGGGCAAAAATACGTTCTCAGATACGAAGCCACACAATAAATTCAGTTTGTTTAATTTTTATTTATTCCCACATGAGGTTTAATTATTACCGTTAACAGAAGATTATTTGCTATCGGAATAATTAAATTCATACATGGCTGAACAATTATATTCTATATCGAAATATTGAAAACGTAGTCAAAAAAATGTTGGGAGGAGGCTTTGATTTAATTCCAAACTTTACCTGTGTTTAAAATTTTAAGGAATATCTTCCGTATCATACCGTTCAACCGACTCAATGCCCGGCAAGCTTCTTAAACTTTGAAGAAGTTTTTCCAATTCTTCCTTATCATGTACAAATAATTTAATATTTCCTCTGAATAATCCGTCATTCGCTTCAATGGTAAGTGCGGATATATTGATTCTAAGATCACCCGAGATCATGCTGGTAATCTTATTTACAACCCCTACATCATCCATCCCCACTATTTTTAAACCCGTAAGAAAAGAAATTTCCTTATTCTTGGCCCATTTCGTTTTCACTACCCGGTGACCATAATTGGATAATAATTTTGTTGCGTTGGGACAATTGGTGCGATGGATGGTAAGTCCCTTTCCGGTAGTAATAAATCCAAAAACATCATCACCCGGAATCGGCTTACAGCAATTAGCCAAATTATAAACTATTTTATCACTGCTTTCGCCAAAAATAATAAGTTCCGCATCCTTCCTGGCAATAGACTGTTGGTGAGGATTTATATCTTGTTTAAACTCCTGTACTGTTTTTACCGGCCTGGGAGCTTCTATTTTATCGCCAATGACTTTGAACTCCTTTATTTCTTTCAGATCAATATTTTTTACGGCTACCTGGTAAAAAAGATCAAGATGTGAAGTCAGCTTATACCAATGCACTAATTCATCGATGTTGTGTGGATTCAGCGAAGCTCCTATACCTTCCAGTTTACGCTGAACCGTATACTTTCCCTCATCGCCTATTTTCTTTTTTTCTTCTTTCAGGGCATCCTTTATTCTTCCCCTGGCTTTAGCGGTTACTACAAAGCTCAGCCAGTCATCCGAAGGTTTTTGTTTATTACTTGTAATTATTTCTATCTGGTCCCCACTTCTCAGTTTATGACTGATAGGGACCAATTTATGGTTGATTTTGGCCCCAATAGTTTTTACGCCTATAGCGCTATGTATTGAAAAGGCAAAATCAAGAGCTGTAGAGCCAATGGGTAACATTTTTACATCACCTTTCGGTGTATATACATAAATCTCCTCGGCCAAAAAACTTGTCTTAAAATCCTGGAGAAAGTCTACACCATCTGTTTCCTGGCTGGAAATTACTTCTCGTATTTGCTGAAACCATTTATCAAAACGGCTTTCATCCCCGGCGCCTTCCTTGTATTTCCAATGGGCGGCCAGTCCTTTTTCAGCAATTTCATTCATTCTTTTTGTCCGGATCTGTACTTCTACCCATTTACCCTGGGGGCCCATAACCGTAGTATGAAGCGCTTCATACCCGTTTGATTTGGGATTGCTGAGCCAGTCCCTCAGCCTCTCGGGAGAAGGTGTGTATTCATCAGTAATCATAGAATATACTTTCCAGCAATCTTCCTTTTCCCGTTCAGGTGGAGAATCCAGTATAACACGAATGGCAAAAAGGTCATAAACCTCTTCAAAGTCAACTCCTTTTTTCTTTATTTTATTTGAGATGGAGTGAATACTTTTTGGCCTGCCATATAGTTCAAATTTGAAGCTGCTTTTGTCCAGCTTCTCCTTAATGGGCCGGATGAATTCGTTTATATACTTTGACCGCTCTCTTTTTGTTTCTGCCAGTTTTTGAGCAATATCCCGGTATATCTCAGGTTCCATATATTTCATGGCCAGGTCTTCCATCTCCGTTTTGATGGTATATAAACCCATTCTGTGGGCCAGTGGAGCATATATGTATACCGTTTCAGAGGATATCTTTAGCTGCTTTTCCCGCTTCATACTTTCCAGGGTCCTCATATTGTGAAGCCTGTCCGCAAGCTTGATCAAAATGACCCGGGGATCATCCGTAAGGGTCATCAATATTTTTTTGAAGTTTTCAGCCTGTTGCGACCCATTAATATCTATGACATTTGAAATTTTCGTTAACCCGTCTACAATCCGGGCAATTTCCTGTCCGAATTCTCTTTCCACATCTTCTAAGGATATATCTGTGTCCTCCACCGTATCGTGAAGCAGGGAACATATAGTAGACCGTATACCCAAACCAATCTCCTCTACACAGATTTTGGCCACGGCAAGCGGATGCAAAATATATGGCTCACCACTCTTACGCCTCATAGTTTTATGGGCATCAACTGACATTTCAAAGGCGGTGCGTAATAATTCCTTGTCTCCGGGCTTAATTTTAGCCTTTAGCGATCGCATAAGTGAGCGATATTCACGCAGGATCAGCTTTCGTTCCTGCTCCTCGTTAAGATTATATTTGGGCGTTTGTGCTACGGTTTCCATTCCCTCTAACTTTCGCAACGAATTTACTGAATTACAAACAGTAGCGTAAACATCAAATTGATAAAAATTCTATGATCATGGATAATAGTAGCAGGTTTGTGTTTCCGGTGCAAATAAATGCCCTACATTTGCTGCCCCAAATGAAGATCAGCTAACAGCAAAACTGTCCCGAAAATCTTAGCAAAACGATGCGGATTAAAATGGGAATAGAAAAAAGCGGGTGTGGTGAAATTGGTAGACATACCAGACTTAGGATCTGGCGCCGCAAGGCATGGGGGTTCGAGTCCCTCCACCCGCACAAACTTGATTTAAGCCCCCATATTCTGGGAATTTCTAAATGATGAATCTTTTTCGGCGCCAAATGGCTCCTTTATAATCCTGGTGTTTGAAAATGATCATACTCTAAATTTTTTTTATGGCTACAGTTAACAAAGAAAATATCGGCTTGTTGCATGAAAAGTTGACCGTAAAACTTGAAAAAACCGATTACCTGCCTTCCTTTGAAAAGGCATTAAAGGATTATAGTAAGAAGGCAAATATTCCCGGATTCCGGAAAGGAATGGTGCCTCCCGGCCTTATTAAAAAAATGTATGGCCCCTCTCTTTTTACAGATGAGGTACTACGCTCAGTTGACAGGGAGTTGATCAGTTATCTTCAAAATGAAAAACTGGATATTTTTGCCCAACCCCTCCCCCTTGAAACAGATATTCGCCAGTTAGATGTAAACAATCCGGCAGAATTTACTTTCCATTTTGAAGTGGGCATGAAACCCGAGTTTGAACTTGCCGACCTGGGATCAGCAAAAATCACCCGCTATGTGGTAACCGTTACAGACGAAATGATCAATAGTGAAATAGCACGTCTGCAAAACAGGTATGGCAATATGCTGGACCGGGATACGGTTACTGAAGAAGACAACGTTTTGAATATTATTTTTACCGAAGTAGATGAAAATGCAAATGAAACAGAGAATGGCATTACAAAAGATAATTCATTACTGGTAAAATATTTTAAAGAAGACTTCCGTGCTAATCTATTTGGAAAAGTAACTAATGACTATATCATTGTGCAATTGAATAAAGTTTTCGATGAAAAAGAACTTGAGTTCATTTTAAGCGATCTGGGTCTTGATAAAAATGATCCTGCTGCTTCTGAAAAACATTTCAAAATTCAGATCACCAAGATCGGGCTGCTGGAGAAAAGAGAATTGAATGAAGAATTATACAATCAACTTTACCCGGGTCAGGATGCACAACCCGCCAATCCTGATGAGAATACCGAAGAAGTTAAAC
>JBGTNK010000032.1:0-3658 GCA_041743125.1 Chitinophagaceae bacterium | reverse complement strand
CGATATCCTGCGGAATGATATTTATTTTTCCAATGCTTTCATCAAAATCAGTTTTCAATTTTGCATTGAAAGATTTATCCTTTGCTCTGCATCCATGATAGGCTAACCTTAAATATTCATCGGCCAACGCATTAATATTGGTTGGTTCTTTTACACCACTGCTGCTGCGGCTGTGTTGCAACATTCCTTTTACAATATCACCGGCACGTTTGCCATGGTGATTTATTTTTTCTAAGTTTTGTTTCAAATCCTGAGCAATCAATTTTACATCCTCAGTATTTCCTTTATCAATTTCCGCATTCATTTCATCAACTAACTCTGTACTTACATCCGAAAAATTATTAACGAAGTTTAAGGGGTTTTGAATTTCGTGGGCTATACCGGCAGTAAGTTCTCCAAGGCTCGCCATTTTTTCTGATTGAATAAGTTGAGCTTGGGTGGATTTAAGTTCAGTTAAAGTACTTTCAACTTTTTCTTTTTCCTGCTTTAATTCATGTGTTCGTTTGGTAACTTTTTCTTCCAATAAGATTTTTTCTTTTTTTAAGTTTCTTACCCTCCATTTTATAAATAACCATACTGCGGTTATGAATGCAAGAACATATAAACTATAGGCCCACCATGTACGTTGCCAGGGTGGCGATACTCTAAATGTAAACAGTACCGGCTCGCTCCAGATTCCATCAGGGCTTTGTGCTTTTAATTTAAAAGTATATCTGCCCTCACGCATATTACCAAATACGGCCGTGGTCCGATCAGATACCGGGCTCCAATCTTTATCATAACCTTCCAAAATATATTGATAACGCACAAGGTCTGGTCTTGCAGGTTCAATAGCTGCAAAATCAAAGCTCAGGTTGTTATGCCGGTAAGGCAGCACAAGATTAACCGGCAAAGGATAGAAGGGGGTGATGCTATCAAATTTTACACCACGGAATTTTTCCCGCATGATTTCCCGCTGTTCTTCATTCAATATTCTCCCTAAAGCAATTCCTTCTTCTGTGATGTTTGAAGCTGTTGTAATAGGGTCAGTCGTAGTGCCCACTCCGCCGCCGTCCTCCCGGTTACCCCCAGGTCTGCCGGAATCAATGAGGCCATACCAGCTGACAAATTCATTATTTATTTTTAAGCTTTGTATAGCAACAAAGGGAGCTGTGGAATTCTTTTGTACATTTCTAAAATCGAAACTGATCAAATAATCTCCGACGAACCCACCTGTACCCGCCCATATCATGCCTTCACGAGTCATATACATGGAATTGACGGTCATATCTTTTATCCGGTAACCTGTTTTGTTGTTATAGATTTCAAAAACAGGATTAAAGCCTCCATTCTTAAGTTCAGCATTTGAAAGGCCATTCGATGGTCTTATACTTCCAGAAGAAATGTTATGCGATGCTGTATCCTGAACATAACCTGTAAGGGCATTAAGTCCTTTATCTGTTCCCACCCATATTACTCCTTCTTTATCCATCATCATATCTTCGATTGCATTGTTAGACATTCCGTCAGCCGCGGAATAGTTTGCAAAGGAGGTTCCATCATAACGGGAAATTCCAATTTCAGTTCCAATCCAGAGATTGTCATGGTTATCTTCAAGCAAAACCCAGGAATTATTATTGGCCAATCCCTGGGCAGTGGTATAGTTTGTAAAAAAATTGCGATCCTTGTCCAGGCGGGAAACTCCGCCACCGACGGTGCAGAACCAAAGATTACCTTGTTTATCTTCCAGGATACTACGCACAGAATTATTTGATAATCCCTGTTCCTCAGTATAGGTTGTAATCGTTTTTTGTTGGAGGTCCAATAAGAATACTCCACTATAGTTAGTACCAACCCAAAGTTTGCCTGTTTTATCCTCAGTGATACACTTGATACCATTTTGCGGGAGCCCCTGATGGGTAGTGTAAACCTTTACTATTTTTCTGGAAGGATCGAGCTGGCATAATCCACCTTCGGTTCCGAACCAGAGATTATCTGATTTATCCACAGCTATACTTCGCAGCACATTGCTTGGCAAGCCCTGGGCAGTGGCATAGTTTGTAAATTCCCTGCGATCGCTGCTCAAACTGGAAACTCCTCCACCATAAGTTGCAAACCAAAGATTCCCGGATTTATCTTCGCAAGTACCCGTAACCGAATTATGGCTCAGTCCCTGTGTTGTGGTGTAACTAGTGAAGAATTTTCCATCCTGATCAAAGTGCGAAATACCAGCTTCTGTGCAGAACCAAAGAGCTCCTGTTCTATCTGTGAGGATACTGCTTACTCTATTATTTACCAGCCCCCTGTTCTTGTTAAAATTAGTTAGGGTACCGTCTCCTTTCCATCTGAATACTCCTTCATTGGTGCCAATCCAGATAAACCCCTTGTCATCTTCCACCATGCTCAATATAGCTTTTTTTGCCAGTTCCAAAGGCGGGGTAAAGGATTGAAATGAACCTTTAGGATCCAACCGGCATACTCCTCCTCTTGTACCAAACCAGATATTGCCATTTTTATCTTCAAGGATAGTTGTTATGTGGTTATTTGTCAATCCCCCGATACTGGAATAGTTCTTAAAGACTCTGCCCTGCCCGGTTGTGTCATTCCCGTCAGTATCGGCAATAGCCGGCAGGCTGGCATCATAACGCGATACTCCTCCCGACGTGCCGAACCAAAGATTTCCACTTTTATCCAGGAGAATGCTATTGACGTCATTATTTATTAAACCCTGTTTCGTATTGTAGTTGGTAAATGAATTGCCATTGTATTTACTGACTCCATTTGAAGTACCAAACCAAAGATTTCCATGATTATCCGCGGCAATACACGATACCTGATTATCAGCGAGCCCCTGTGCGGTGGTAAAACCCGTAAAGGCCCTGCCATTGTAACGGCTAAGCCCGGCTATGGTCCCAAACCAGAGGTTTCCTTCTTTATCTTTGAAGATACTTACGACCCCGCCACTTATTAGTCCCTCCGTAACATTGAAATTTGTGAAGGTATTTCCATCGTAACGGGTCGCACCTCCATAAGTCCCGAACCAGAGATTTCCGTCTTTATCCATACAACTGCTGTGCACGGCATTTAAGGGAAGGCCCTGATCGTTAGTGTAATTCTGCATGAGTACAGAAAAGTCAGCAGGTTTTGTTTCAGGCGGAAGGATAACAGTTTTTGAACCATTAATATTTATAACAAAAGAATCTTTTTTTCTATCAGGAAGAGTAATTGTCAAAGGAGCAGGGCGGGAATCAAGATTGACTACAACAGGGTTTTTAACAACGATAGTAACGGGAGGTTTCAATGAATTCTTTTTTTCAGAAGCATGTGTTTGTTTTGGATTGTTTTGAGAGCAGGAGAAAATGAGAAAGAGGGTAATCATCATAAAGAGCAGTCGCATCAGCATTTGGTATATTATGGTTACTCGTTTTGACATTTTACCTTTCTTCTATAAAATTTACTTTATTTTATCGGTAACTCAATGATAAACTCCGCACCTTCTCCTTCTTTTGTTTCTACTTTTATCTCACCACCATGTGCTTTTACAATATTGTAGCTTGTCTGAATCACGGATTGATCGGATTTAAGGATTTCACGGATTTCATTTTAGAGTACGAGTCTTTTAAAGGTTACGCTTTTACTTCCAAAATTGATCAGCAAGCCAACTTCCAATCTGTATGCT
>JBGTNK010000031.1:0-42327 GCA_041743125.1 Chitinophagaceae bacterium | reverse complement strand
TATCAAAGGAAGTTTTGCGCCAGGTAAAAACAAATTCGTTTATAATAAATGGATGGAGGTAGCCCTGCAACAAAAGGAGGATCGTTTTTTCCAGACTGCCCTTATTAACGGCATCGAAATGCAAAGTGAACCTTTTGATGTGGTGATCGGTTCAGGAAGGAAGGGGCAGACTTATTTATTCTGGAACGAAGATAAATTGTACCAGTTGCCCGTTTCGTATTATTCACCCTTAAATAGCTGGTGCAACAGCCCGGGATACCCAACCAATTTTATAAAATTTGACAGGATCATTCCTGCCCAATGCCTGGAATGTCATGGCACCTATGCAGAAGTTCTGGAAGATAAAGACAATATATCCACCTATGATAAATCCAAAATGATATATGGAATTGATTGTGAAAGATGTCATGGGCCGGCAGCGGATCATGTAGTATTTCACCAGAAAGAACCTAATGAAAAAAAAGGCCGGTTTATTATTAACACAAAAACAATGGACCGCCAGGTAAGGCTGGATGCATGTGCCTTATGTCACTCAGGATTCAGGGATCCTATACAACCGGCATTCCGTTTTATGGCGGGGGATAAACTGGATGATTTTTCTTCTGTCCGGTACAACAAGGATAGCACTTCCACGCTGGATGTACATGGCAACCAATACGGATTATTGACCTCAAGCAAGTGTTTTATCATGACGGCTCAAATGGACTGCTCTTCCTGCCATAATGTTCATGAGAATGAATTTAACAAACCAAAAATATTTTCACAACGCTGTATGGATTGTCATAATAAGACCGAACAGCATGGATGCACAGTAAAACCATCAAATGGTTTAATTCTGAGCAACAATTGCATTGACTGCCACATGCCCGAACTTCCTTCCGAAAAAATAACCCTCAACGTGTCAAATGAGGCTAAAAATGTTCCGGATCTTGTTCGTACTCACCGGGTAGCCATTTATAAGCAACAAACTAAGGAGTACATAGAAAAAATAAGAGCCGCTATCAAATAAATAACTAAAAGTTGCTGATTCCAGCTTCAACAAAATAATTATACCCTATTATACCCATAAAACTTAATCACCAAAACAATCAGCCTTAAAAATGTGCAGGACTATCAATAATTCTCAATCCAATATCAAACAAATATGATATTTTCAATGCCAAGGGCTTGGAAGCTTTAACTTTTAACCTTAAATTAAAAACCACACTATATTGCCATACTCTAACCCGCAGAACGTAATTGTGATTTTGTCATTATGAAGAAAAAGATTCTATACCTGCTTATTATATTTATTTCATCCTTACCGGCTTTTACGCAGCTACCTCCTCCTGTTTTGTTCACACCTGTACCAGGAAATGAAACCGGGATCAATTTTGCAAACATCCTAAAGGAGTCGCCGGGTTTAAATATCATTACCTATGAATATTTCTATAATGGTGGTGGTGTTGGTTTAGGCGATTTTAATAATGATGGATTAACGGATATTTATTTTTCAGGTAATATGCAACCTGCCAGGTTATACCTCAATAAAGGAAACTGGAAATTTGAAGATATAACAATGAAAGCAGGAGTTGGCGGAAAAATAGGATGGAAAACAGGAGTAAGTATTGCAGATGTAAATGGAGATGGATGGCTTGATATTTACTTGTGTTATTCGGGTCCGCTGGAAAGGGAGCAAAGATCAAATGAATTATTCATAAACCATGGCGATTTAACTTTTACGGAAAAAGGTGCAGCTATGGGTGTTGCTGATTCAGGATATTCTACCCAGGCCGTATTTTTTGATTATGACCGGGATAATGACCTGGATCTGTTTGTCATTAATCATAACAATAAAAACTTCAGAAATTTTGACGCCTCATTTGTAAAAAAAATGGTGGACGAGGATGCTGGTGATCGTCTTTACAGGAACGACAATAATGTCTTTACCGACATCACCCTTCAATCAGGAATTATTTCTAATCCGCTTGGCTATGGCCTCGGCGTTTCTGTAAGTGACCTGAACAACGATGGATGGCCGGATCTTTATATAACTAACGATTATGTGGAAGAGGATTACATGTATATAAATAACCGCAATGGCACTTTTACAGAGAAAATAAAAGAGTCGCTGGGGCATCTCTCTAATTTCTCCATGGGTTGCGATATTGCAGATATTAATAATGACGGGTGGCCCGATGTGTTCACTCTTGATATGTTGCCAGAAGACAATAAGAGGCAAAAATTGCTTTATATGCCTGATAATTATGAGTTGTATAATAACCAGGTGGGCAATGGCTTTTATCACCAGCTGATGAGAAACATGCTGCAGCTTAACAATGGCAATGGCAGCTTCAGTGAAATAGGGCAGCTGAGCGGCGTGTATTGTACGGATTGGAGTTGGGGATCGCTGCTGGCAGATTTCAATAACGATGGTTTCAAAGATCTTTTTATCACCAATGGATATGGAAGAGACATGACCAATCGTGACTTTGTAAAATTTTATGCCAATGAAAGACTGAAATATCTACGGGGTGAAGCCAGCGATAATATGTTCAGAATGCTACAGAGCATACCCGTTACTCCGGTTCATGACTATCTCTATTTAAATAATGGCAATCTTGGTTTTTCTGATGTTTCACAGGCGGCTGGATTCGATAAGCAGACACTTTCAAACGGGGCCGCCTATGCTGATCTTGATAATGATGGAGACCTTGACCTGGTGGTTAATCATTTAAATGCTCCTGCAGAAATATTCCGCAATATGCTGGTAGAAAACGGGCGAAGCGGCCATTGGGTTAAATTAGATATTAAGGGAAATGGGAGAAACAGTCATGCACTTGGTGCAGTAGTGAATGTATATACTCCAAAAGGATTAGTACACCTGGAAAATTATCCTGTACACGGATACCAGAGTTCTATGCAAATTCCATTGCAGACAGGCCTTCCTTCCTCACAAATTGATTCTGTAGTAATACGATGGCCTGACGGATTGAAAAAAACATTGAGAAATATAAAGTCCAATAGCCTTAATAACATCAGCTATCAAACTGATAAGAAGGTTCCTGCCAATAATCAAAATAGCAGGTCAGTTTTTTCTCCTTCATCTAATTCATTTCCTTTCGTACATATTTCGCCGATGGCAAATGATTTTAAAGTACAACCCCTGATGCCAAATATGATTTCATATATTGGCCCCAGAAGTGCTAAAGCTGATATTAATAATGACGGCCTGGAGGACATTTTTATTTGCGGAGCACAGGGCCAGCCAGGGCAGTTATTTATTCAGCAAACAGATGGAAAATTTATTGCCAGCCAGCAACCTGATTTTATAAAAGATGCGTTGGCTGAAGAAGTTGATGCTATTTTTTTTGATGCCGACAATGACGGCGACCAGGATTTGTACGTTGTAAGCGGAGGCTTTAATTTTAACCAGGGTGATAAGGAGTTGCAGGATCGTTTATATCTTAATACGAACGGGAAATTTTACAACAACCCATCATTGCCTGCAGAGGGATTGAGTGGGTCATGCGTAAGAGCGGCTGATTTTGATAATGACGGTGACCAGGATCTTTTTGTTGGAAGCCGGGTGATTCCCGGCCAGTATCCGGAATCACCACAAAGTTTATTATTGATCAATAATGGAAAAGGAGATTTTACCAATGCTCCCCCGGAATTGAGTAAGGCTTTTAATTCACTGGGAATGGTAACAGATGCAGCGTGGTTGGATATAAATAATGATGGATACAAAGACCTTGTGGTTTGTGGAGAATGGATGAAGTTGCATTTATTTGTGAATAAGAAAGGTATATTGACCGATCAAACTAATATTTATTTTCCCGACCAACTGGAGGGCTGGTGGAACCGTTTGCAGCTTGCAGATATGGATGGAGATGGAGACCTTGACCTTATTGCAGGAAATTGGGGATTGAACAGCCCGATAAAAGTGAGCGAATTAGAACCCGCTACCTTGCATTATGGTGATTTTGATAATAATGGTTCTGTTGATCCATTGATATGTTATTTTATCCAGGGCAAGTCGTATCCTATGGCCAGTCGGGATGAACTGACCGATCAGATTGTCAGCCTGCGGCAGCGATTTCCCACCTATGATTCTTATGCCAATGCAACCATTGAGGACTTATTAACACCTGGTCAGTTGTCATCCGCAAAAAAATTATCAGCAAATTATTTTGAAACCACCTATTTTGAAAATGATAAAGGAATATTCCGTGCGAAGAAACTCCCGGTACAGGCAAATTTCTTCCCGGTGTATGCGATCAGCACGGGAGATTTTGACCACGATGGGAAACAAGATATCTTGCTTGCAGGGAATACTGATCATGCCAGGATAAAAATTGGCAAATCGGATGCAGGTTATGGAGTATTGTTAAAGGGAGATGGAAAAGGATCTTTTGAATATGTGCCCCAGCTTAAGTCAGGGCTAAATGTCAGGGGCAGTACAAGAGACCTGATTAAATTAAAAAGTAAGAATGGAGACGTTGTGATCTTCACTGTAAATAATCAACCAGCGGTATTATTTGCATATTGAATGTTGGAAATATGAAGAAGCTATTCATTTTAATTATAGCAATTATAGAGATACGGGCGGGTTATAGTCAACCCCGGCCATTGTTCACTGCATCTGATTATACAAGAGCATTGAAATATGCTACAGATGTAATGGTAAACGATGTTACTTCACCTGTAGCCGCCTCCAGGTATTACGCTTATATCAACCTGGCCGCCAGTGAAACCATATCCTTGTTTGACAAGCAACAACCCCGCTTTGCAGGATTAGTAAATGGACTGAAATCTGTAATGATTGATGGCAAACTTATTAATAAAAGTGATGGGCAGTTAGCAACGATCCTGGTTTTATATAAATCGGCAACCAGGTTACTTCCTTCAGGGTACCTGGTCAAAAAAAACATTGATTCCTTAAACCTTGTTGCAAAAGAGAGAAAACTTTCTATTGACAAAATAAACAATACTAACAAACTGGCAGACGAGGTGGTGGAACAGGTTATACAATATGCAAATGCTGATGGCTTTCCCCGGCTTAGCGGGTACAGGCGTTTTACACCAACAACAGGTGATGAATACTGGCAACCCACTGCGCCGGGTTTTATTTCTGCTATTGAGCCTAACTGGAACAGGCTTCGTCCATTTTTGCTGGACTCTTGTTCACAATTTGAAGGAGCACCGCCCAATAAATATGATACAGATACCAATTCTCTTTTTTATAAAGAAATGGTAGAGGTGTATGAGCTGGGTAAAAATTTATCTCCGGAACAAGCGGATATTGCTATGTTTTGGGATTGCAATCCATTTGCGCTGCAGCAGCTGGGTCATCTTGAGTTTGGTATTAAAAAAATTTCTCCGGGCGGACATTGGATAGGCATTACCGGCATAGCCTGTACAAAACAAAAAATGAGCCTGGCAAAAACAGCCTATGCTCATGCATTGGTTTCAATAGGACTTGCCGATGCTTTTATTTCGTGCTGGAACATTAAATATAAATATAACCGGGTTAGGCCCGTAACTGCTATAAAAAAACTTATTGACCGAAATTGGTCTCCTCTACTTCAAACGCCACCATTTCCTGAATACACGTCAGGACATAGTGTGATATCAACTACCGCTGCAGGAATTCTCACCTACTTGTTTGGCGACCATTTTTCTTTTATTGATGACTCGGAAGTGGAATTTGGTTTACCGGTAAGAAATTTTAGCTCTTTCAATGCTGCTTCAAAAGAAGCGGCCATTTCAAGATTATATGGCGGTATCCATTTCAGAGATGCTATTGATCATGGTGTAAAGGAAGGTGGAAAAATAGGGAAGTTTGTTATTTCCAGGATTTCTGAAAGCCATTCTAATATAGAATGGAAAGGGGAAAAAATGACGGGAGTGGTATATAACCCGGATAAGTAAGTACAATAGTATTGATATGTTTAATACTATCCGGAACAAAAAATAATCTCTGATAAATAAATATCTGTAAATAATTGCAATTGACTTTATTTATTAACCAGCTACATGGATACTTCTCAAAACATTTTCAATCATTCGCTCCGGCTTGACTCAATGCAACAAAACACTTTTATTCCCGATGAAAATTAAAATACTTTCAAGCCAGCTTCCAGTATCACAATCCGGAGTCAGATGTAAATATTTTCCTTTCTTGATGGCCATTTTAATGATCGGGCTATTGACTGGATGTAGTTCTTCCAGCTCAAAAATCAGAAGTGAGGTGATTTGGAATAATGATATTCCTGTCATCGGTTCATTGTCTTCGCCCCGCACGGCCGACCTTAATAATGACGGCATACTGGATATAGTAATGGGAGCGGGAAAAAATGAATACCAGCAAACAGATATGGGAATCCTGGCATTTGATGGCAAGTCGGGCAATCTATTTTGGAAACAAGCCTCCATTGACCAGGTATTTGGATCAGTAACCTTTTGCGATATAAATGGCGACCAAACCAAAGACATTTTGATCGGTGGGCGGTCGCCTCAATTAAAAGCATTAGATGGTAAAACCGGCACGGTAATCTGGGATTATGATCACCAGAAATATACCACCCATCCTATACTTCAATATGCCCGTTTCAATTTCAATAATTCCGTTTTGCTTCCTGACCAAAATAAGGATGGTGTGGAAGATTTACTTACAATTAATGGCGGTAATCCGCTAGCGATGCCCGATTCTGAATTGGACCGCTTTCCCGGCGTGCTTATGCTTTTCGATTCAAAAACAGGCAATGTGATAGCTGCCGATACCATGCCCGACGGCAAAGAATCTTATATGACACCCATTTGCTTTTCGCAACCGGGAAGCGAAGAAGTATTTATTTTGGTGGGTACAGGAGGTGAAACCATAAACGGCAGACTTTACCTTACAACTTTGTCACAACTCATTGCAGGAAAATTGTCCACTGCCAAAATTATTGCTACTGAAACGGGACATGGATTTATTGCTCCTCCTACCCTGGCAGACATTAATAAAGACGGATACATTGACATTATTGCAATCACACATGGAAGCAAAGTGGTCGCCATTGATGGAAAGGACCATCATCTTATATGGAGCCGAACCTTCCCCGGTACCGAATGCAGTAACAGCCTGGCACCCGGATTTTTTACCCATGATGATATACCAGATTTTTTTACGTTTATCAGCAAAGGAGTATGGCCAAACAGTGCAGGCTCCATTGAAGTGATGCTGGACGGAAAAACAGGGGATATTGCGTACATGGATTCAATTGGCTGTACCGGCTTTTCATCACCGGTTGTTTATGATCTGAACGGCGATGGCCGGGATGAAGCGATCATCAGTATTAATAATTTTGATTGTGCTTTAGGATATTCATTACAATCTCCAAAACTGATAGAAAACAAATTGGTCGCTATTAATTTTGCAAAAAAATCAATAGACACAATAGACCAGTCCAGGGGATTTAAGAATATATTTTCTACTCCCTGGATCGGTGACCTGGATAATGATGGATATCTTGATATGATCTATTGCCAGTATTTTCATCATACTGACCTGGTCTCATTTCTTGGAATGCGGATCAAACGGATTAATTTACCAGTACGAATAAAGAAACCTGTTTTTTGGGGTGCCTTTTTGGGATCGAGGGGTAATGGAATTTTTGACTCTGCTCACCATGTGGTTAATTAATTACTTTCTTTATTCTTTAGCGATCTTTGGCCCGCGGTATATTGAACCCACAACAAAAAAATTTAAACACTGCGCTTCATGAAATTTTTTTTTCCGACTGGCTTGCTAACTCTCTTAATGATATTTTCCTGCAACAGTAAAAAATCCCAATCTGAAAACAATTCCACTCAGCTATTCCAATTACTTGGTTCTGAAAAAACAGGGATCAACTTTATTAATGAAGTGGTGGATGGTGAAAATTTTAATATTCTAACCTATCGTAATTTTTACAATGGCGGAGGTGTAGCCATTGGCGATATTAATAATGACTCATTACCTGATCTGTATTTTACCGCCAACCAAAACAAGAACAGGCTTTATCTTAATAAGGGAAATTTTCAATTTGAAGATATTACGGAAAAAGCCGGCGTTGGCGGCAATATGACCTGGAGCACTGGGGTAACGATGGCCGATGTAAATGCTGATGGGTTTCTGGATATCTATGTTTGTAATTCCGGTGATGTAGCCGGTAACAACAAAAAGAATGAATTATTTATTAATAATGGCGATCTGACGTTTACAGAAAAAGCAAAAGAATATAATCTTGATAATGATGGATACTCAACCCATGCTGCATTTTTTGATTATGACCAGGACGGCGATTTAGATTGTTATATTTTAAACAATAGTTTTCGGGATCCGGCCAAAATTGAATTGTACAAAAAGGTGAGAGAACAGTCTTCCCCCGGCGGCCATAAGCTGATGAGAAATGACGGCAATACATTTACTGATGTTACTGAACAAGCTGGAATTTACAGCAGTGATATTGCATTTGGATTGGGTGTTGCTGTTTCTGATCTCAACGGCGACCACTTACCAGATCTTTATATCAGTAATGATTTTTGGGAACGTGACTATCTGTATATAAATAAAGGCAATGGAAAATTTTCAGAAGAACTGCCTTCCAGGGTAAACTATTGTTCTACTTCAAGTATGGGTGCAGACATTGCCGATATCAATAATGACGGCTATCCGGAAATATTTACTACTGACATGCTGCCTGCAGATAATTACAGGTTGCAAACGACAATGGCCTTCGATCCATATCACCTGGAGGATATGAAATACCGCGCCAATTTTCATTACCAGATTACGCAAAATTGCTTGCACCTGAATGATGGAAACGCCGGCTTTGCCGAGATAGCCCAACTATCCGGGGTAGATGCTACGGACTGGAGCTGGGGAGCCCTGATCTTTGATTTTGAAAATGATGGCAATAAAGACATTTTCGTCAGCAACGGAATTCAGAGGGATATTATGTCGATGGATTTTTTGGAATTCATGGGAAATAAAGTAAATCCCCGCTCATCCGGCGGAAAAACTGATTACCGGAATTTTATTTCAAACATCCCCTCAACTACTTTGAAGAATTATGGTTTCAGTAATACCGGAAGTTTAATCTTCAAAAATAACGCTACTGATCTTGGGCTTTCTCAGTTATCATTTAGTAATGGTGCCGCTTACGGTGATCTTGACAATGATGGCGACATGGATCTTGTTGTCAATAATATCAATTCAGAAAGTTTCCTGTACCAGAATAATGCAAGTGACATTTCAGGAAATCATTTCCTTAAAGTAAAATTTACCGGGTCCGAAAAAAATCTTTTTGGTATAGGAGCAGAAGTAAGGCTTCAGCTTGATGATGGAATAAAAGTGCTTCAGAACTTTAATACCAGGGGTTTTGAAAGCAGTATTGAACCCTCTTTATTATTTGGTCTGGGCAAAGCCAGGACAATAGATTCGCTGACAGTTACCTGGCCCGATGGAAAAGTGCAGTTTATAACAAACGTGAAACCGGATCAAACAATTACGTTGAAAAACAGTGATGCCTCTTTGCTTCCAACAAATTCAAATATCAATCCACCACCAATATATGAAGAAGCAGGAACAAAATTAATTGAAGGGCAGGCAACACATCATGAGGACCGCTACAATGATTTCAATGATGAGCTTTTATTGATCCGGTTACTATCCACTGAAGGTCCAAGAATTATTACCGGCGACGTTAATAATGATAAGCTTTCGGATTTTATTTTATTAGGTGCCGCGGGTGATCCGGACAAACTTTTTATTCAAAATGCAGATGGTAAAATGCTGCAACAATCCAATAGCACTTTCAAAAAAGATGCAGCCTTTGAAAGTACATGTGGCGCCTTCATGGATTATGATGGTGACGGTGATGCTGATCTCATTATAGGTTCCGGTGGAAATGAACCCAGGATGCCGAAAATGAATTATATGGTCAGGATTTATCTTAATGACGGTAAAGGAAATTTTTCACCGGCTCCTTCGGCCATTCCGCCGGTAATAGGAAATTTTTCTACGGTGGAAGCAGAAGATATTGATGGAGACGGTGATGTTGATATTTTTTTGGGTGCAAGAAATGTTCCCGGTAATTATGGATTACCTCCACGATCTTATTTACTGGTAAATGATAAAGGTACCTGGAAGGATATAGCACCTCCTTCCCTCGCAAACGTGGGTATGGTCACTGATGCCTCCTGGGCCGATGCAGATTCTGATGGGGACAAAGATTTGGTGGTAGTGGGAGACTGGATGGCCGTACACATTTTCATAAATGACAATGGTGTTTTTCAGAATGTAAATACCGTATCCAACAGTAACGGATGGTGGACCAGAATTGAAGCAGCTGATCTGGATGGAGATGGGGACCTGGATTTTATTTTAGGTAATTGGGGATTGAATACAAAGTTTAAGGCCAGTTCCTCAAAACCGCTCACTATGTTCGTAAATGATTTTGACCAAAATGGTAAGAGCGAATTCATCATTAACTGGTATCCCCCACTTAATTCAACAGCTTATCCTTTTTCTACAAAACCTGAATTGACTTCCCAGTTGCCAGGGTTAAAAAAGCAGATCCTTCGATATGTGGATTATGGAAATAAAACTTATGATTCATTATTTTCTCCTGAAATCCGGAATAATTCAATCAGGTATGAAGTAAATAATTTACAAAGCTCCATTTTGTGGAATAATAACGGCACCCTTGAACTGTCGCCCTTGCAGTTGGAAGCACAATTTTCTCCCGTCTTTGGAATTGTTGCCAATGACCTGGATGGAGACGGAATAATCGATATATGGATGGGAGGAAATTTTTATGAATTGAAACCCCAGGCAGGAAGACATAATGCCAGTAAAGGAGTTTTTCTCAAAGGAAAAGGGAACAGGTCATTTACTTACTTATATCCGGATGAATCTGGAATAAAGACAGAAGGAGAAGTACGCGATGCGGGAATTATCCATTCAAAAGAATCCAAGCACATTCTTGTAGGTAGAAACAATGAAAGTGTTTTGCTATTCAAAAAAATAAAAAAATAGTTAGTCGAATTCATAACTACCGGAAGGCAATGATAAAAAGAAGCCCCTGAAATTTCAGGGGCTTTTTGACTATTACATCTTTTCATTAAACTAATTTATTCCGGTCCACCGGCCCACCAAACTTTTGTAGTATAAGCATCCGGCTTAGTAGAACCTGCTCCAAAATTTGGATTACCCGCAACTTCAGCATTAGGATAACGAAGTCGTTGAGGAATGGTTCCGTTGGTTTCGTTGCCAGGGTAATTTGTTGGAACCAATACTGGAAGTCCGGTTCTTCTCCAATCGGACCAGGCCTCCCACCAATTAAGGAAGTGATTAACCCATAATTGCTCATGGATCATTGTCAACGCAGGTTTTGCAACACCAAAAGGATAAGTAGCCAAATACGCAGCAACTTGGGCATCGGTTACAACTAATGATGGATCATATACCGTGTACATCTGCATGGATGCCTTTACACCTGCAGCATAATATCCGGGAGCTGCTGCAGGGGTCAACCCCCCGATACTTCTTTGGGCAGCTTCAGCCAAAAGAAGTTGCACTTCACCATAGTTCATCAGCATATAAGGTTCGGCCCTTTGTAATAAAAGCGTATTAATTTTTGAATAAGTTGAATTTGTATTCAACGGACTAACCCCTTCAATTATTTCCAGCATTGTCTGATCCTTCCCATTTGGCATACCTTTTTGAGCCAGGGGGTCAGTGTTGATCGGTACCCACACGGCGCTTGAGCCTGAAGCATTCCAATTACCAATGCCTCCGCTGAGGATCATAAGCCTGGGATCATCATCTGCAGTTGAGCCAGTATTAGGACCTTTTAAAAAGTCAACTAACGTTTTGCTGAGGAATGTAGGTTGTCCACCATCTCCAGGATAAAATGCACGGGAAATTCCATTTTGGTTTGTCCACAAGCTAGGCGCTTCCGCCATCGGAACCAATACATTATCATCATTACTTTGAAATACTCCCCCTGCAACTGCCTTAGAAACAAAGGTATTTGCGCTAGCAGCATCTACATTTGATATCCGCATGGCTAACCTGAGCATTAATGAAAATCCCCATCTTTTCCATTTGGTTACATCTCCTTTATAATATAAGTCTGCGGCTGCAAACCCGTCAGCTGGATCAGCTGCTCCCAACGCTGCAGTAGCCTCTTCCAATTCTTTAAATAAGGCAGCATAAATATCTTTCTGTTTATCATACTTTGGAAAAAAGATTCCTTTATCTGCCTGCATGGTTTCAAAATAGGGAACACTGCCATAATAGTCTGTCAGGCGTTGAAAAAGAAAAACCCTGAGAATTCTTGCGGCCTGGCGCATGTTCTTGTTTTTGCCTTCTGCAAAACCACCCGTACCTGATTGTTTTAAAATCTCTCCAATGTTCTTTAATTGATCTCCATAAAGAAATTCAAAAGGTGCGTTGGACGTTTCGAAGTTATGCGTGTATTTATCGCCAGGAGCTATACCACCACCTGCATTGGCCAAATGCTGAATAGCAAAGGAAGCCATTCCAATATTTGTTCTCCAATCTATATAGCGGTTATCACCGGCTGACCCTCCTGAAGCTGCTCCCAGCTGTGCTGAAGTGAACAGGAAGTTGAGATCGATATTATTAAGTGCCTGAGGATTTATATTGAGATCCTGCAGTTCTTTCTTGTTACATCCCGTAACAAATAATGCGCCTATAAAACAGGCAAAAATTATTTTTCGTATATGGTTCATACAATTTTCATTTAAAGGTTAGAAAGTTGCCCTGAGATTAAATCCAAATGTTCTTGTTGAAGGAAAACCAAAGTAATCCAGGCCCTGGGAATTTGAACTGGTATAAGTGGATTCAGGATCTATATTATCTACTTTTTTGTGTATAATCGCCAGGTTTCGGGCAACAAATGATACCATCAAATTCATGATGGGTGTTTTTTCAATTAATCGCTTGGGTATGTTATAGCCAAACGTTATTTGTCTTAATTTGATGAAGGAAGCGTCATATACAAACCTTTCCTGGGCCCTGCTGCCAAGCTGACTCCAGTAGTTTTGCGCCTCGCCTGGTGTAAGGGTTTTAGTAAATGGCTTGAAGCCTGTACCATCCCGGGTTACACCTGAAACCACTAAGGGAGCTTCACCAGCACGTCCCTGGAGTGTTTGCTTATGAAAACCAGCCTGGGTCATCCTTACATTTGTACCGGAATAAATATCTCCTCCGGATTTAAAATCGATCAGAAAGGTTAGATTTAAATTTTTCCAGGTTAATGAGTTATTTAAACCACCTGTAAAATCAGGAACACCACTTCCTATTATAGTATAATTTTGATCAGGTTGAGGAGAACCGCTGCTATCATACACCAGTTGACCACTTGCCGGGTCACGTAATTGAGTCTGTCCGGTGATCATACCATAAGGGTGACCAACTATATGCCTGATAAGAGAAGTTCTTGTTCTTGGCTCTTCTCCATTTACGAATGTCTGGCCTTCAATCAAAGAAACAACCCTGCTTTTATTCTTCGCAAAGTTTAGTGAAATGTCCCAGGTTACTGCTCCTTTGACCGGTGTACCAGTTAGCAATATTTCAACACCCTTGTTTGAAATCTTACCAAGGTTAACAGTAGTTGATGTAAACCCTGAGGCTCGGGAAATACCTGCATTCAGGATATCATCGGTGGTTTTTTGATCGTAATAGGTTAAATCTAATCCCAGGCGGTTATTGAAAAATCTTACATCCAAACCAGCCTCATATTCTGTAGATGTGTAAGGAATCAGGTTAGCGTTAGGATAGTTTGAACCAGAGGTAAAGCCTCCTAAAGGAGAACCCACATGCGTGATTCCTGCAGCGTAAGTTAATACTGTTTGGTAAGGTCCTACTGAACTCGCATTACCTACCTGGGCCCACGACAATCTTGCTTTACCAAAGCTTAACCAGGATGGCAATCCTGAGAAGGCATCTGAGAATACAAAGCTACCGCCCACTGAAGGATAAACTATACTATTATCATTTGGATTTAATACAGAAAACCAATCCTTCCTGGCAGTGGCTGTTATATACAAATATCGGTTGTAGGATACTTCTACCGAACCGAATATAGAGTTGATGCCTGATTTTCCATAACCATAACCAAAGTTTCTTTGGTTTGCGTTGTTGATAGCCGGGAAAAATGGCGTATTAAAATTGTTTCCATCTGCAGAAATAGATTCATTAAAACGACGCATCCGGTTTCCGCCAAAAAACGCATTCACACCAATTTTGTCAAAGGTTTTGTCAAAACCCAGCATATATTGAAGGTTAACTTCCCGTGTGCGATTTTCGTTCTCAGTTATGCTTCCCCCCCTGTTATATCCTGTTCCCTGTGGAGTTAATCTTGAACCTCTCAGAGTAAACCAGTCCATACCTGCCTGACCTGATACATACAGAAAGTCAGTGATATCATATTTGAGTTCAGCACTGGAAATAACACGGTCCCGGGTATCATCATTGTTGAACTGGTAAGCAGCCCAATAAGGATTTTGTGCCCATAAATTGGTACCCACCTGGAATTCCTCTCCAGGTTTTTTAGCATCAAATACAGAAACGCCATTAGCTGCTTGATCGGCGAGCGATGGAACAGCACCCGGTTTGTTGGGGTCTCCAATCATATCCAGTATATTAACATCTCCCGGAACATAATAAACTGACAAAATCCCATTTCCCGGTGAATCAGACAAATTAGGCCTGTTTTTAGCTTTTTCATTGGAGTATAATACCTTGGTATTAAGAGAAAGCTTCTTGCCAAATTTTGAATTAGATGAAAAGGAAACATTTATCCTGTCAAAACCAGAATTAGGAACAACGCCATCATTTTCCAGGATAGAACCTGATAACCTGAAGTTTTGCGTTTCACTTCCACCAGTAAATGAAAGAGTATTTGTAGCCGTTGTTCCGGTCTTATAGAATCTATCCCAATTATCACCTGCATAAGAATATGGCCTGGTTACACCATCGAACTGAACAGTTGGGCTACCATCATATCTGGGTCCCCATCCATTGTGGCCCCAACCATTGTTCCAATGCTCACTTAGGGAACCTGGAGTTTTAGCCACCCTTGTTGCCAAAGTCGGGCCCACATATCCACCGTTACCATTTGAAGTTTGAAAATCCGTTAAATTCTGAACGGTCTCAAAAACATAATTTGAATTGAATTCAATTCCTAATCCCTTACGGCCTTTTCCTTTTTTCGTGGTTATTAATATTACTCCTTGTGCAGCTCTTGATCCATAAAGGGCAGCAGCGCTGGCACCTTTTAAAACTGTCATAGAAGCTATGTCATCAGGATTTATGCTGCTCATACCATCGCCCTGGTCAGCACCACCCCATACACCAGCCTGGCCGTAATTGGTGTTGTCAATAGGAACACCATCCACTACATATAGTGGTTGATTTAAAGAAGATCCAAGCGTCTTTGCACCGCGGATTACTATTCTTGAAGATCCCGCAGGTCCCGATGCAATTTTAGATACGTTTACTCCGGCCACTCTTCCAGCCAACGCATTCGCTGTGCTAATCTCCCGTGCCTGGGTAAAATTTTCTCCGCTTACCTGGGTTGCCGAAAATTGGAGTGCTTTTGTAGATCTCTCAATTCCCAATGCAGTTACTACTACATTCTCTAATTCTCCTACATCATCGGTCATGGTAATATTTACGCTAGTACGGCCTGATAGGTTTATCTCCTGTGTTTTAAATCCGATGATAGAAAACACAATTGATTTTGCACCCTCAGGAACATCAATACTAAAAATACCATCTGTATTGGAAGTAGTTCCAACATTTGTGCCTTTTACAGTCACGTTAACGAAAGGCATTGGCTTTCCGTTAGCCTCGGAAATTGTACCTGAAACGGTTCGTTTTTGTGCAAAAGCTGCAGGTATTCCCGCAACCATTAATAGCATGAAAACGAATACTAACTGTAATTGTCTCATAATTGTTTACTTGGTTTGTGAATAAATGGGTTTGGGAAGTCAGTGGCTGGCAATGCAAATACCAGCACTTTCAAGGGCATAAAAGCCCTGCTTGTAATTGAATGGGCAAACATGTTAAGCAGTTAAATTTTTAATCGTCCAAAAAATATCCTAAAAACTCTGTTAATTTACAGATATTTTATTTTTTAAAAAAAAAAAGTAGAAATAAGCTAATCTTTTGATTTAATAGTACCAATACAATATCGAAAACTAAAAAAGGTTTTAAGACCACTAAGGAGTATTCATTCTAATTACTTATACCAGGTAATTTTCAAATTGATAAAATAACATTACAAGTAAAAACTGGTTAAATTAAAAATCAGCTACCGGATGATATTACTAATTAAAGTGATTCCAATTATAAAAGGTTTCTTTAATTTGCTTCCTGCTTCATTAATTCTTTGATCTTTGCGTGATGCGCAGCACTTACGGGCCAAACTGGCTGCCGGAAGGAATTCTGGCAAAGATTCATTTCCTGCAAATACGCTTTTATTCCTGCCGGGCTACCTTCCAGAAACAAAGAGTTGATGATATCTGTAAACCGGTAATGTAATTCCCTGGCTTCTTCAAACTTACCCAGTAAACATAACCTGATCATATCTGAAAATTTCCTGGGATAGGCATTGGCTACTACAGATGTCACTCCTTCAGCACCCAGGGCAATCATGGGTAATGCCATTCCATCATCACCACTTATAACCATAAAATCTGCCGGCTTGTACTTGATAATATGCATTACCTGGTCAAGGTTACCGCTTGCCTCCTTAGTGGCAAAAATATTCCTGCACTCCCTTGCAATTCGCAACTGTGTATCAGCTGTAATATTCTGACCTGTGCGCCCGGGGACATTGTACATCATTATTGGCAAAGGCGTATTGTCATTTATAACTTTGTAATGCTGAAACAATCCTTCCTGGTTGGGCTTATTATAATATGGACTAACCGAAAGTATGGCGTCGTACCCACCCAGGTCAAACGTTTTTAACTGATTTAGTAATTCGCTGGTATCATTACCGCCAATGCCCGCAACTAATGGAATCCGATCCATCACTGTTTCATTCACAAAAGTAAAAACCTCTTGCTTTTCCTCACCATGTACGGTTGCACTTTCGCCTGTAGTACCCAATACCACCAGGTATTCTACTTTTCCTGCTATCCAGAATTCGATTAGTTTTTTAAAATTGTCCCAGTCTATTTTACCATCAGTAAGAAATGGTGTAATGATTGCAATACCGGTACCAGTAAATTTTTCGCGGAGTGACATGCTAAATTTTATTGAAAGCGTAATTGTTTTATTTTACCAAAAAAGAGGCAGGATCAAAATGAAGCAAAATGTTGGACAAGGTGCAGATCCGAAAAATAAACGTTGACATGAATGGATTATCAATAAAGAATTTTCGGATTAGATTATTTTAGATCAAGATAATTATGAATCTTTATAACATACCGTAAGAAACTTTTAAACTTCTTCCCAAAATCCCATCCTGCCAAACTTTTCAATTCTATCCTTGACCCGTTTCTCAGGAGACTGCTGTTTTAATTCCTTCAATACAGGTATCAGGTAATTTCGGAGTATTTCAGCCGAATCGTCATAATCCCAGTGTGCCCCACCAACCGGTTCAGGTATGATTCCATCAATGAGTCCAAAACCTAACATCTTATCAGCTGTTAACCGGAGTTGTTCCGCTGCTATTTCTTTGTTTTCCCAACTTCGCCATAATATAGATGAGCAACTTTCAGGACTGATAACAGTATACCAGGTATTTTCCATCATAAACACTTTGTCACCGACGCCAATACCCAAGGCACCACCGCTGGCACCTTCTCCAATGATCACACAAACTACTGGCACGTGTAAGCGGATCATTTCGTAAATATTCCTGGCTATTGCTTCTCCCTGTCCCCTTTCTTCTGCCTCAAGACCCGGAAATGCACCCGGCGTATCGATCAGTGTAATGATGGGCTTATTAAATTTTTCTGCAAGCTTCATTAAACGTAAAGCTTTCCGGTATCCTTCCGGGTTTGCCATTCCAAAATTGCGCATCTGGCGCATTTTTGTATTAATTCCTTTTTGCTGCCCAATGATCATAACCGTCTCTCCATTCAGGGAGGCAAAACCTCCCACCATGGCTTTATCATCCTTGATATTTCTATCACCAAATAACTCCACAAAGTTTTCAGTCATCTTTTCAATATACTTTGTGGTATAAGGCCGGTCCGGGTGGCGACTCAACTGCACTCTTTGCCAGCTGCTCAGGTTTTCAGTGATCGCTTTTCTTTTTTCCAAAATATTCTGATCGAGCCTTTGGATAAGGTCGGTCATATCTATCTTAGTTTTTTCCTGTCTGTTTCTGGCACCTTCAATTTCGTCGATAAGATCCTTTACTGGTTTTTCAAAATCTAAAAACTGTCGGTTGGCATTGCTTGGCATAATCAGTAAATGAGCGGCTAAATTAAGGATTACTTACCAAAGTTAATTTTGTGGAATGCAGATTGAAAGCTTAGGACGCTCGTATCAATAAAAAGAAATTTGGTAAATGAGGAGAGAAAATAAATTGAATACTTATTTCCAAAATTTCAGCGACAAAGCCATTACAAAAAATTAGCTGCCGGCAAAAAGGTTTAGCCCATCCAATTGAGGAAAAATATCCGCCAAATTTTATTCACCAAAGGTCAGCTCCATTCATTCAACTATAAATTCAGCAACTAATCCAATCATTGATAAACCTGGGCAACAATATTCATTTTTGAAGAAAAGTCTTAACTACTTAAACTATCCTTAATCATCGCAGAACGGGAAAGATAGTTAGAAAGAGGAGCATGTATATAAAGGCAGGTGCCATTTTTAATTGTGTTGATGATAGGCCTGGCTTCTTTGACAGGAACTGCCGGGCAACCCTGACTACGTCCGATATAACCCCGGGACTGAATAAGAGATTCATTAACATAACCGGCTCCATGCATCACAATAGCCCTTTGAAATGCATTGTCGTTAATCCCGCTTTCTATACCATTAAGTTTTAACGAATAGCCATTACTACCGGCATAAGTTAGACCGGTGATAAAAAATCCCGGGCTGCTCTTATAAGAAGAAGGTTTATTTGAGAAATCAGAAGCCCATTCTTTTCCTGTATTTTTTCCATGGGCTACCCATGTATTAAAGAGTACCTTATAATTTTCCATATCCAACACGTATAGTCTCTTCCTGTCGCTGGCCTGACTAAAATCCACAATGGTAAGCACGGAACCGTTTTCCAATTTTCCTTCGCTTCTCAATTTATCCCATCCAATTTTTGCAAAATTAAAAGCTTGCTGACTCAGGCCTGTAAGGTCCAATGCTAAGCTATCATATACCGACTTACGGTTGTCTTTTATTAAAGAGGAATCTACCGGAAAGGACGAAAAAACATTATCTGAACCAGGGAGATTTTTTTCTTCTACTACGGATTTTGTGAATGCAAAAGATAAATGCATAAAACTGACTGCCACTATAATAAATGTAATAGAGAAATTTTTCATTTGGTTCTTCATAGTCTTTTGTAACGTTGTAAATTTTCCAGCATTGTGCTATAACCATGCCTCATAGGCTCGAAAAATTTCTATTAACATTTCATAAATAACAACTGGTTGTAATGCGTCCTAAAAGAACTGATTATCAACAACATGTGCATCCATCTTCATGTCATGAGTTTGACATATTTTTTTTAATGAATGGAAACCCTGGTAAACCTGATTAACTGACGTTTGCTCCAAAGCTTGTTGCTAAATATCTAATGGCGTCAAATACAAGGATGTGCCTATGAATTTAATCTAAGAGGAATTAAATAAATCGGAAGGAGGCTTTAATCGCCCGGGCACAAAAAAGGGGGTAGATAGAAATCCTCCCCCGGTTTTTAAAATCCAATATCCTATGAAAATCTACCAGAGAAGATACAAATGGAATACCACAATTTTTTAAACAGAAAAAGTATAAAACATGCGTAATAATATACACATACAGGTAATTTGGTTTATATAAGTGTAGAACATTTTCATTCTTTCCCCAATTTTTTAAACTCCTATTATTAAAAAATGATATACCATGGTTGCAAAAAGAACCTGGGTAGATTTTTTTTCTAGTTGTTCGGCCTGCAATAAACCCGGCAGGGGATTGGCATAAAAATGTATTTACCTGCTTTAAAAACCATGGCAAAATATTCAAAAGTTGCTCAAAAGAAAGTAGAAAAGAGCATGCATGAAATGAAAGAAGGTACTTTACGCAGTGGCGGAAGTGGGAAAAAAGTAACTAATCCCGAGCAGGCTATAGCTATCGGCTTGTCAGAAGCCAGGAAAAAAGGAGCAAAGGTTCCAAAGAAAGCTTCCTCGATAAAAGGAAAACCTAAAAAGTCTTGAGCATGGGGTTATATTCCTTTTCCAGCCGATCCGTTTAACCCCTCCGGGCCGAGTATTTCCGCTGAAATATTTACCACGGGGGAGTATTTGTTTATAAGCATACGGACACTAAAATTGCCATGACGCACTTTGGAGAGAACTTTTAATTACTCTTTGCTATCTAAGGAACTTTCAGAAACATGATCTGCTAATAAAGATTGGCGATGCTTTGCCGAAGGTGATTTTCCGTTAATCGATCCGTTGAAAGAATCAGTATGATTTTCGTTTTTTTTTACATTCTTTGATTTGGAAAGAGAATGTTTAGAGGGAATCGCTGATTGTATAGGGGTAATTAGGGCGTTGGATTTTTTTTTCATTGGACTTTAATCTTTAATAAATAATCTATGTCTATGTGAAAGGAAACCAGTGATTATTAAAAAATTAATTAAAATATTGGTGGGGAAACCAGAGCATGCACTAACTTCATTAAACCTGAATTCATACAAAAAATTGTGCCACTAAATCAGCCTAACCAAGAAGCAAATGGTCCTGAACTTTCTGAAAGAGTTATAATGTTTGGCGAAGATGATCTGGATGAAGAAGATTTCTTAAAAGAAATATTTTCTTCGCTGGATCCATCCGTTTCTTTACTTTTTATAAGCAACGGAAGAAAATTAATAGCAAAGCTTGAACAAACAGAAGATGGGCAACTCCCCCTCCTCATTGTACTTGATTATAATATGCCCGAATTAAATGGCGCCGAAATATTAAAAATGTTGAAACAAAATAATCGCTATGATTCTATTCCCAAAATAGTATGGAGTACTTCCGGCTCAGAAATCTTCAGGAAATTATGCGTCGAATCTGGTGCTGTTGATTACCTGATCAAGCCCTCCAACATAAAAGAGCTTGAGGATATCGCCCGCCGGCTGCTTAGTTTTTGCAATAACAGCAATGACGGCTTTTAACATCCTGTTTAGAAATAATCATTCAGCAAACTCATTGACAAAGGCTTTTCCCAAACGGTTACATTAGGTGAATCATAAGAAAAATCCCCTTTTTGATGATAAGCGCTGACCAAAAAGATCTTCAACTGTGGATTTTTTTCTACGATTGATTCCACATGTGTCCAACCTTTTCCATCCGGCAAATTATTATCCAATAATAAAATATCAGGTTTGGTTTCGCCAATCAATTGCAATCCATCGCTGAGATTAAATGCAAGTTGTACCTCATAATTTTTTTTTCTGAAAAAAGTTTCCAGTATCCTGCAGTAATCTATTTCATCATCAATCATTAAAACTTTTAACTTTAACATAATTTCAATTTAAACATAATTATTACTGAATGACTCACGATGAACTTATAAAACCGGAAAACAAAGTTGCCGGGTCTGGGTTGGTTTTTTTGTACAGTAAGGAGAGACAGGAAGTATTGTTTAACACCTTGCCCTTAAATGATTTTTTTGGAATTAATATCCAGTTTAATAATAGTTTTCCCTTTCTAAATTCGGAGCAAAAAGAAATACAAAGCCTGGCTAATGAATGGTCTCAATGCCTCTTGCTAAAAGAGAATGAAACAAGGAATTTTATTTTTTCTACGACCCTTTCCAATGGAAAAATAATTCAATTTAATTTTGATGCAGCTGGCATAAAACTGCCCATCTATGAAAATTCATCTCTCGTCTTATTTACCGTAAAAAAAAATAAAATAAATAATAATACACAATTGCCGGGAAAATCTTCCGCCAATATCCAAAAAGATTATGCCGAATTTATAGATATAGCGGCGCATGACCTGGATGCGCCATTAAGAAAGATATCCCTTTTAATAGAAAGGCTTGTTCATAAAAATAAAACGGAGCCAGGCAGTAATATGCAGGATTATTTTAGCCGCATTCAAACAAGCCTGTCCGACATGCGATCATTAATAGACAGTTTAACCCGGTTGTCCGGCTTAAAACCCGGTATAGGGAAAAAGGATAATTGTGATTTGAATAAGATCGCAGCCGAAGTGGCCAATGAATTTGAACAGCAGGAATCATCCCGGAATATTTCCTTTAATTTATCCGGTTTACCGGTATTAGAAGGAGACAGGATTCAATACAGGCAATTATTACAAAACCTGGTGCAGAATGCTGTTCGCTACAGTAAAAAGGAGGTGCCACTTATAATAAACATTACCGGTGAGTTGCTGTTTGCTGATGAAAAACAAAACATGGAACTTTCAGATAATAACACCTGGTTCAAAATTTCTGTTTCCGATAATGGAATTGGGTTCAACCAGGAAAATGCAGTTAATATTTTTAAGCCTTTTGTCCGGCTTCACGGCAAATCAGAATACCCCGGATCAGGAATGGGTCTGGCCATTTGCAGAAAAATAACTGAAAACCATGGTGGCATCATATATGCAGAAGGAATGGAAAATTCCGGAGCAACATTTACCTTAATTTTACCTCAAAGCCAATAATAAAAATGCTGAATGCTCAAGATGTCAGAATTGTTATCATTGATGATGATGAAGATGATTTTTTTATAATTGCCGATTATATAAAGAGTATTACAGGTGCTCATTTTGTTATTGATTGGTGCAATAATTACCAGGAGGCTATCCAAAGAATAAATGCACGGGATTATGAGTTATATTTTATTGACTACCGTTTAGGTAGCAGGACGGGCCTGGAATTGCTGAATGAAATTAACCAGAAAGATTTCTATGACCCCGTAGTATTGTTGACTGGTAAGGGCAATATGGATATTGACGTAAAAGCCATGCAAAGCGGGGCAACGGATTACCTGATAAAATCTGAATTGACTACTGAAAAACTGGAGCGTTGTATCCGGTATTCCCTCAACCGTGCAGCTGACCTGAAGGAATTAAAAGCCCGGGAAAATAAATACCGGAATTTATTTGAGAATTCAAAAGATGCTGTTTTTATAACGGATAGCAATCTTGTTCTCACAGAAGTTAACCATGCGGCCACTTTACTTTTTTTATCGGATGTAAAAAAAATGGTCAACCGCCCATTGCTGGATTTCATTAAGGATAATCCTGAAAAAAAAATCCTTACACAACTTCTTTTAAATAAAGACAATATCAATGATCTCCTGGTGGAGATAGAAAATATCAACGGCGAAGTTAGATCATGCCTGCTTTCACTATCCTTTATTGAGGATAAAGGCGAACATTTAACCCACGGGATATTACATGACATTACCAATATTAAAAAGGTGGAATTGGCCAATCTGCAGGCGCAAAAACTGGCTGCCAATGAGAGGTTGATGCGGACGCTGGCTCATGAAATCAGAAATCCATTAAATAATATTCTTCTTTCGGTTGATCATTTCACTTTGCCTTACAATGAAAGTATTGAAAGTCAGAAAAACCTTGTAGCTATTATGCAGCGGAACTGTGTCCGCATTAATAATATCATTACAGAATTACTCAATTTAAGTAAACCCCTGGACCTTACTTTTCAAAAATATACCGTTCAGGAAATATTAGATGAAAGCATCACCCTGACACAGGACCGGATCAATCTTCAAAAAGTAATTGTCAAAAAGCAATACCCTGAATTTCCTCTTGAAATATCGGCCAACAAATCCAAACTAGTCATTGCTTTTACGAATATTCTCATCAATGCCATTGAAGCTATGGAGGCTGGTAAAGGAGAATTATCCGTTTCCCTAACCCGCTCAGCAAACAGATATATTGTTTCCGTCAGGGATAACGGCAAAGGCATTCCTTCTGAATACATGCATAAACTTTTTGAACCCTTCTTTACCATGAAAAAAAATGGTACCGGCCTGGGATTACCGGCATCTTATTCGATCATTCAATCTCACAAAGGGGATATCAGGGTAGAAAGCCAGTATGGTAAAGGGACTGAATTCATCATCAGCCTGAATCCTGAAAATTAATTTCCTTTGCTATCCCCACTAAATTCACGGGTTGAATATCGATTGCATTTTTGCTCAACTAGTAGCAATTCAATTAGAATAATAATTTGGCCGAAGAAGATTCAAAAAGATGCTACTTATTTTTTACCTGGTCAAAATCAAAACTAAGTTTATCCATTTGTCCCTTGCTCAAATAAGATCCGGAATGCACAATTATCCTGTAATGAAAGGGAATAGACTGACCAGGGTTTAGCTTATAATTAAGTTCCTCATTTCCTTTGCTGAATATTTTTCTGCCTAAAGGATTAACGGCAAACAACCCATAGCCTCTTGCATGCCAGTAAGCAGGATAACCCAGGTTGGAAGGATGATCTATAATGGCAATGGTGATTTTCTTATTATCCTTTTTCCCGGTTAGCATTACCCATTTTCCCTTTGTGCCCCAAACGGAATCACCTTTCAATCCATTGCTGCTATAATACATGCCGGTTACCTGGCTTTCTGAACCCGGCACTTCTGTCATATTACCCTTTTCATCAATATAGCTGGATGATTCTTTAGAAGGCAATTCAAGTTCTCTTGCTACCCGGATGGCCAGCATACCGTCCTTCACGTCCTTAAAAACAACGGTTGTGTCTGCCGCTGTTAATGCAGATAACCGGTCAATGATTAAGGTATTCCCATCTACACGGAAAAGGAAAGTAGTTTTTTCATTCAACAACGTTACCTTATCCGGCCGAATCCACCTGGCTGTAGTAGTTAGAGAGGCCTGATGGCCCTTTGCATTACTGCTAACAATATCCTGGTGAACGATAGTACCGTATTGATTTCTTTTTTCCGGCAATATAGCTGTTGAATTATTCCAGAAATCCAGCCCATTTACCGATTCATAATTTAACCAGATACCCGCATGATGGGGATGATCTGTTCGTTCACCTGCCACCGGTTGAAAAGGGAAACCCCTGGTAACGGTAATCTCATCCGGAGTTTTGACAGGAAAAAGAATGGGCTTTCGGCTTGAATCAAAATAACAATAGGAAGTCAATAATTTATTATTGTAAAAAACATCCACCTGTTTCATTGATGAATTTTCCCTGATTTCAAAACCTGCAGGTTGCTGTGAAACCACCGAAGTCCAAATAATTATTAAAGAAAAAGCGAGAAGGCATTTTTGCATGATCAGCTTTTAATACTTGAACACTTTACCATCGGCCATTACTTCCTGGGTTGTTTCATCAAATGTTACTTTGGCTCCCGTTCTTATTGCAGCGTTGGTCATGATGGTGGCAATTGAATGGGTGTATCCTGCTTCAACAGGAGCATTGGTTTCTTTACGGCTACGTACGCAATCCATAAAGTTTCGCATATGACTGCTGGTTAGTTTATCGCCTCCTGTATTTGCTGATGCTATCACTTTTTCAGAAGTATTTGTCAATAACATCTCGGGCAAAAGATTTGCTTTCATATTCATGGCGGATGCAAAATCTTGTTGCAATCCACCGGCGGGAGAAACTTTATTCGTAATAAGATTCAGTTCACCTCCATTGGAATAATATATTTCAGCAGGCCTTTCATCTCCGTTGTGCATACGTGAACTAAATGTAACCTGGAAACCTGTTGAAGAATCATTTTCCGGTCCATACTCAAATACAGCGGTTGTTGTATCCCAATTTCTTCTGCCGTCCTTCCACATATAAATACCACCGTTTGCAACAACGCTCCTCGGATGTTTTAATTGACTAAACCAGTGTACTGTATCTATCTGGTGACTCATCCATTGCCCTGGCATACCCGAGGAATAAGGCCAGAATAAACGAAACTCAAGATATTTGCGGGGATCCCATTCTTCGAATGGACGGTTCATTAAAAAACGCTTCCAGTCTGTGTCTTCTTTCCTGCATTTTTCTACAAGATCAGGTCGTCTCCAACGGCCGGGTTGATTTACGTTCCAGGTAAGTTCAACCATAGTTATAGGTCCGAATTTACCGGATTGAATATATTCTGCGGCCGCGGTATAGTTTCCCCCGCTTCTTCTTTGGGAACCTACCTGTACAACCCGGTTAGAAGCTTTTATGGCTTTTAATGCAGCCCGGTTATCTTCCATTGTTTCTGCAAAAGGTTTTTCAACATATACATCCTTACCTGCTTTCACCGCTTCGATTGCATGAAGCGCATGCTGAAAATCAGCTGTGCTGATAATAACCGCATCCAGGTCTTTTATCTGGTATAGTTCATCATTGTTTACACATGCCTGTATATCGTGGCCCAATTGATTTCTTAGAACACCTTGTCCCTCCTCCCTTCTTAATTTCCAGATATCGCTAACAGCTACAATATCAAAATTCATTTCCTTATGATGATTAAGAAATGATGGCAGAAGAGATTGCCGGAAGCGATCGGAAAAACCTGTAACTCCTACCCTCACCCTGTCATTGGCTCCTATAATATTTGCATAGCTTTTAGCGCTTAATCCCATGGAAGCGCCATATAGCATTGCAGAGGCTTTGGCAGATTGTTCAATAAATTTTCTCCTTGAAACTGACATAGTTGTTGATTTAATTTCCTTTATAAAATTATTTTAGACATTTGCATTGATCAGAGCTTCCTGATCTTAATGCTGCGGAACGAAACCCGATCACCATGATCCTGTAACAAAATGCTTCCCTGCTTTGCCATTCCGAAATCTGTCCAGTCTTTGTATTTGCTTTTTGCCACTAATTCACGATAAGCTTGTGAACCCCGTTTATACTCCACCACTTTATATCCATTTAACCAATGCTCAACCCTGTTGTTGGGAAATACACGTATGATACCCTGGTTCCATTCCCCAATTTTTTTTCTTGCCGCTGTATTTTTATCTGACGCAATAAGATCATACAAAGATGCAAGGGTTCGGTTACCGTTGATTCCCATTTTGGCATCCGGGTGCTTTTCGTCATCTAATACCTGGTACTCCAGCCCGATTGCGGAACCTTTATTATTTTCGGCCTCAGTCACAAAATATTTCACTCCGCTATTAGCCCCTTCTGTTAGCTTAAAATCAAATTTCAACTCAAAAGCACTAAACTTTTTTTCTGTTACAATATCACCGCCATTGTTGGATTCAGCGCCGGAAGCCTTTTGAACCTCAAGTTCTCCGTTGTTGATCGCCCATCCCTGGTCAGGAAATTTTTCCTTGTAAGCTCCCCGCCATCCATTGGTTGATTTACCATCCCACAATAACGAATAACCATTCTTTGCCTCCTGGGATGAAAGATGATTGGGTAAGGTATTCACTACAAAAATATCATCATACGCTGTAGCCATCAGGTCTTCTGTTTGTATTCTGATATTTCTCCATCGGATATGTTTACCGGCCTGGCGTTTCTCGTTTATACTATGCACCTGCAAAGCAATAAATCCTTTAGCGGTTTCTGCGTCAACCAGGTGAGCTGCAGCTACCCCATTTACCCAGGTGCGAATGGTATGACCAATGCATTCAATTCGATATTTATTCCACTGATTATTCTTAAAAGCTTTTTTTGCCGTTGGGTTCAGCTCAAGAGGATAAAGCCATCCCCTTCTTGCTTCATCGTATATTCCTCCGCTCCATGCTCTTTTTGCCGGGTCCACTTCTACCTGGTAACCATGCACCCGTCCATCCATATATTCTGACTTGCTCAAACTCCTGATCTGTATCCCGGAATTCATAGAAGTATCAACCCACAGTTCAAGTTCAAGAATAAAATTTCCATACTCTTGTTCTGTAGCAAGAAATGAATTAGGTTCATTAAGCACGGTGGTGCCCACTATCTGACCGTTATTAACAACGAATTTGGCCTTACCATTCAGCTGCTTCCAGCCTGCCAGGTTCTTACCATTAAAAAGTTTTTGCCAACTGCTGCCACGTTGGGCTGGAAGTGAAAGACTAAAAAGAAATGCACAAAAAGAAAAAAAAATTATCCTCTTTATCGGGGTAGTATAATAAATCATTACGATATCAAATGGCTTTCAATAAAGATAGGCAGTAAATGCATAAGGACGTCCCCTGCGCTGGTAAAATTTCCGCATCATAATATAGTTGAATATTATAAATACCCGAAACTATAAATGTCAGGCAGATGATTGAGACAGTTATGAAGCAGCAACTTTAATTATAAAAATCACCCCGGCATCAATCGTAAGATCATACCTCCATCCACGCCGATATACAGGTAGCCGTCAGGGCCTTGCTTTACACATCGTACCCGGCGGTTCAGTTCTTTTAATAATATTCTTTCTTCATGAACCACTTTGTTGTTTTCTATTTCCAGGCGATTCAAATGTCTTAAACTCATAGAGCCAATAAAAAGACTATTCTTCCATTTTGGAAATTTATCACCGCTGTAAAACTCCATCCCCGATGGGGCAATAGAAGGAACGTAATAATAAAGAGGTTGCTCCATTCCTTCTTTTACCCTGATACCTTTTCCTATTGGCTTTCCATCATAATCAATTCCATGACAGATCACCGGCCATCCATAATTTAAACCGCGCCGGATAATATTAATTTCGTCTCCTCCCCGCGGTCCATGTTCATGCTCCCATAATTCACCCGATTCAGGATGCAATGCTAATCCCTGGGGATTCCTGTGGCCATAACTCCATATTTCCTGTTTGGCGCCTTCAATATGTATAAAAGGATTATCCGCCGGGACACGGCCGTCCTCAAATATCCGCATCACTTTTCCCAGGTGATTACCTAATAATTGGGCTGAGTCTTTCAAATCATACCGTTCTCCCATTGTAATATAGAGATAGCCATTCTTTAGCATCAACCTTCCTCCATAATGATTGGGCTCTTTAAAATAAGGCAAGGCAACAAACAACCTTTGCCGGTCAGTAAGACTGATATTATCGCTGAGCTTAGCTCTTTCAACAATCAAAGTACTAAGGGAATCTTTTAACATTTCTACATAAGAAAAATATATCCACCCATTCTTATTGTAATCAGGATGAACAATGATATCCTGCATTCCGGCGTCACCCAGTTTCAAAGTGGGAGGGAGATTTCTTATTTCAATCAGTTGATGGGATTGAACATTTAGTTGAAATATCTTACCATTCTTGCGGTTGGTTACAAGCATTTTTCCATTGGGTAAAAAATCCATTGCAAATGGCATGGTGATTTTGGTACTGTCTGCTACTACCTCAATCTTAAGGCTATATTTCTCACTAGCTGCAGAGAAAAATTCGGGCTCTTTGATCTTACAACTAAAGATCACTGATAAAATGATAATGCCTGTAATTTCAAATAGAAGAAACAAAATCACTGTATTTTTCATAATTAATATTGATTGCGTCCGGCATTCCCTTCAGGACAGCAGGAATCTGCGGAAGATTAATGCTACCACTTATAAAACAGGTGAAAGAAGGAACCATAGGAATTCATTTAGTCCTATCGGTTCCTTTTCGAATTGTTAAATTGAATTGAAATAATCCAACATCTTTATTCTTCCGGTTTGATCAGGCAATCTTCCATATCCTGCTCCCACATTATCTGCCATATGCTTTACATTGCCGGTACCAGGAATGGTACAGGTAACGGCAGGATGGCTGATAATAAATTTCAGAAAAAATTTTCCCCAGCTGTCGATATTATATTCCTGGGCCCATTGTGGCAATGGCTTTCCTTGCACCGCCCGAAACAGGGCACCTTCCCCAAATGGCCGGTTTATTATTACTGCAACACCTTTATCTTTTGCAAGTGATAATAGTTCCTTTTCCGCATCACGGACAGAAATATTATAATTGAATTGAACAAAATCAGGCTGTTCATTTTTTATTAGTCGCATTAGTTCCGAATACGCACTGCTATGATAATGTGTAAAACCAAAGTACCTGATCTTACCTTCTTCCTTCCAGGTCCGCAAAGATTTTATATGGATTGCTGCATCCAAAAGGTTATGCACCTGCATCAGGTCCATTTTACTGGTTTTCATTTTTTGGAATGATTCATTCATCTGTCTAATTCCGTTCTCTGTGCCGCTTGTCCAAACTTTGGTGGCTAAAAAAAGTTTATCGCGGATTTTTAATTTCTCAGATAAATCTCCTACTACCGATTCTGAAGTTCCGTACATAGGCGAAGAATCAATAACTGAAGCCCCGCTGGCCACCAATGTTTTTAGAACTTCCCCGAGGGCCATTCTCTTTTCTGCAGAATTACCGGCATCAAAAGTTTGCCAGGTGCCAAGACCGATGACCGGTATCTTTTCACCACTTGAAGGAATAGCCCGGCTTTCCATTGCGCCGTTGAAATCTTGTTCTACCCAGGATTTGTCTCCCATTATTTCATTGGATTTAACGATAGCCCCCAGGGATGCCATAGCAGCCAGTTGCAACATGGATCGCCTGGTTATTTTCAATTCAGGGCTCATGATTTTTTATTGTCGCTTTAAAAACAGATTTTTCGTCAATCTCCCGGGATTACTTACACACGGCTGAAATATTTATTTACTGTTAGTTATTTTCAAATGTATAATATACGGGATACCAAATCCTAATTTATCTACGCATTTATCTGACTGATGTATGAATCAGGTAGTAGTTTCTTATGGTTTTACCTGAACTGATCTTTTCCTGAACCCGGATGGAGTCATTTGCGTAAACTTCCTGAAGGCTGTATTAAATGCTGACAGGGTGTTGAATCCCGTATCATAGGCAATGGCTGAAATTTTATGAGTGCAATGAGCAGGAGAATTAAGCAACTCCAGGGCATACCTGACGCGATAGCTATTTATAAAATCGGGGAAATTCATTTTTGTCCTTTGATTGATAGTCTGCGAAAGCAAATTTGGGGAAACCATCAACTGTTTTGCCAGGTTGGGTAGGGTAAGTTTCACATCTCTATAAGGCATGCCTGTTTCCATTAGCTTATCGAGTTTTTCAAAGCATTGATCAATTTCCATTGCCGTAAAGGAAGAATTTTTGTATCGGTCTTCCTGGTGAAAAATACTATTATGCTTAAGTCCCATGTAGCTCATATAATAAATAACAAAGGAAAAAATAACCGGGCCAGTAATGTAAGAAACCAGTCCGGAAAAAAAATTAGCTGCATAGGCCAGCCATACTAATGTTACGCCGGCTGTAAGACTTATAATCCATTTCTGACGGATAAAGCTGATGGATTGTAAATTTTTCTTTACAATATGCAAACAAAAAGGAATATAGGCACCCATTATTATGAGGGAAAAAGTATAGCCATTTTGCTTTAGCCAGAAATCCGGACCCAGGGCAGGGCTGAAAAAAAGAACCAGGATTGAAGGCAGCAAATGAATACCACCTTTGAGCCACCGGAAATCCCGGTCTTTCACCATGAAAAGATGAAGATAAAACCACAATAATGGGAAAATGGCCAGGTTGGCGGCATACCCAATATTTTCAACCAGGGGGGAAATAGAGTGGTCTTCTGCAAAATAATAGCTGACTGATTTAATAATACGAGCAGTAAATACCAGCAACAAAAAACCAAGCATGCGGTTAGCTCTCTTATTTCCTTTATGAATCGTAAAAAGATATACACCGAAAAAAGTACTATGAAGGGCGCCCACACTACTGGTAACTAATAATATTTCAAATGGAATCGCCACGTTAAGCAGTAAAATTAGTGTGCTTCTTTTTTCAAAAATCAATTTTTACATGTCTTAAACTGCTAAAATGATAAGCGGTACTCATCCCTCCAGGTATCGGTCATTATTTTACTGCAACATTTTTTAAACTGAATCAACGCTTAAATTACTATTGGCTCATTTTATATTTTAAAATGAATGACCCCTATCGTCGGATATCAGCAGGCAATATCATAAAAAATCATGCAATCCTTGTAATTAATAATAAAAGCACCCTGATTTTAGACACCCAAAATAGGAAGGGCCCAACCTATTCAAAAAGAAAATATTTAGCATAACGCAACACTTTATGAAGCTGCCCTTAATGTATGCACCTTTGTAAGTACCTGATGCTGCAGCGGAATGAATAATTTAATGGAAAAGGGAAAAGATGGATAATGGTAATTCCCTGGTAAAACTTTTCAACACCTCCTGAATTATAAATCCGGATTCAGTTCAATCAATAAATCACAATTCTTGTATGGTGATTTTTGTCAGTTGTATTCGTCTTTGGCATTTGCAATCGTAATATGCCGTCCTTGTATTCAGCACAAGTAAATTCAGTGTCTGCATTAGGAGGCAAAACAATATGCCGGTCGAAACATTGATAATTGAACACCTGAACTTGAAAAGTTTCTTTCCCTCCTGTATTGTTTTCCTTTTGCATTACCTGTACTGATAAAATATTATCATCCGACTGCACCAGGAAATCTTCTCTTTTCACTCCCGGAATGGCTACTTCTACTTTATATGTATCCACTAGCTCTGTAACATTTACCGGCGGAGTAAGCATTTTCCCTTCCTGGGGATGCCTCAATTCTTTCTCAACTTCTTCCTTCTTTCGTAAAGGCACGTAATTGCCAGGATAAACTGAGGCACTTATTTCATTTTGAATTTCCTTTTTCATCTTTTTTCTTTTTTAATAGATCTGATTACAGAGACGTATGGTGTAACCGGAGAACATGGAGACAATGATAATACCATGATAGGATCAATGCTATTATTATTTTTCACAAAATTCAATATTATCATGCCAGATTAAATCCGGTCCAACCTATATTCAATTTCTATAATATTGATTTCCTGAATAATCCAAATTAGAATTCAATATTATTTATTAGTCAGATATGGAAAAAAGCGACGCAATATTTATTAACCTTCCTGCTCAGAGCTTTTAACAAAGTTGTTAAAACTCTATTCTGAACAACTGTTCATTTCACTATGGGGAAAAAATAAATTGGCCTCAATCTATAAATTTTAAACTTTTATTATCACCACAAATAAAAATGACAATAATTATTTTGCCATATAAGCTTCATCACCTATAAATTATTGTAAAAGCATGAATATTTCCGAGATATTAAAAGCAAACGCTAAAAAACGATGTGATAAGCAGTATTAGTGAATTAAAAGCATTCCTTATTCTACAGGCCAATATTGTATATGCAATCGGCCCCGAAGCCTTCCGGATCATCTTGTTAGGTGACTCTTGTCATAATTTAATTCTTCATGCTTTATTATCTTCAATTCATAAGCCCTCAACGCTAATTCTGTCACCATGAGAATTTTAAAAATAAACTACCGCTTTAAGGCAGACCAAGTTTGAAAATTACGTTGCCTCACTTATAAACATATATTATTATGAAAAAATTCTTAGCTGTTTTTGATGGATTCAGAATGTCTAAAAGCACCCTTGACTATGGCATACAAATGGCCCAAATCAAAGGGGCCCAATTAGTAGGCGTATTCCTGGATGAATTTATTTATCGCAGTTACAATGTGTCCAAAATCATAAATACATATAAAGATTACAATACCGCCATAAGAGTTTTAGATGAACGAGATAAAAAGAAAAGAGATGAAGCAGCCCTGCGTTTTCAAAAAGCATGCGAAAAGAGCAAGATATCCTATTCAATACACCGAAACAGGCAAGTTGCCTTACAGGAACTAAAGCATGAAAGCATGTTTGCTGATCTTATAATTATAAATAAAAAGGAAACATTTTCAACGAAAAAAGAAACACCTCCTACCCGTTTTATGAAAGATTTGCTCACGGATGTAGAATGCCCGGTACTTATTGTTCCCGAACGCTATATAGAAATAGACAAAGTGGTATTGCTTTATGATGGCAGTCCCTCATCTGTATATGCTATTAAAATGTTCAGTTATTTATTTGACCGGATGCAGGACATGCCAGTAGATGTTTTGTCAGTAAAAACGAAGTATATAGACACTTTCCGGCTACCCGATAATAAACTAATGAGAGAGTTTATGAATACTCATTTTCCAAAAGCCAAATACCAGGTAAAAAAAGGTGATCCGGAAGAACAAATTAGCGGGTACCTGCGCAATCATAAAGAAAATGAACTGGTGGTTTTAGGTGCCTATCGCCGGAGTGAATTGAGCCGGTGGTTCAAAAGCAGCATGGCTGATTTGTTGATCAGGGAATTAGACACTCCTTTATTTATAGCGCATACCAATTAACCTGAGCCTTCTTCTCCTGGTTAATCTATGCACATCATGACCTGAATAAATTATGGACGCTATCAAATTTGAGATCTTTTTTAAAAACATAATCGCAGAATAAAATCTAACACCTGATATTCCAATTATTCTGAAACAATTAAAACTAAATTTTATGAAAAAAATATTAGTACCAACCGACTTTTCGACCTGCGCCAATCATGCAGTTGATTTTGCAGTTCAATCCGCTAAACATATTAATGCAGAGATCATCCTGTTCCATGCATTTGAGGCCGGAGGGTCTGCCTATACGGACTATATGGGAGTTAATCTGGAGTTTGATCAAATTATCCTTGGCGAAAGAAGGGACAAACTTAGATTGATCAAAAAAAGCATAGAAGAAACTGAAGGTATTGTTGTTAGTCTTTATCTCCTCAAAGGCCCGCTTAAAGAATGTATGCTTCAGGCAATAGAGGAAAAAGAAATTGACTTCGTTGTAATGGGGACATTAGGTGCAAGCGGCCTCAAAAAAAAGATTTGGGGCAGTAATACCTTTGCTATTATTGGGAAATTAAAAATACCCGTTATGGTTATTCCCCATTCGTATGAATGGAAAAAACCTGAAAAAATCCTGATGGCAACAAATCATTTTGAAAAAGAACCGGCTATCCTGGATTTTGTCTTTGAGTTAGCCGATCTGTACATGGCACAGGTACACATTGCCGTTTTTACAGATGAGGATAAAGATGACGCTACTACGCTTTTGGAGAATACCCGAAACACTCCCACTTATGGAAAACTTTTGAAAACCAAGTATAGAGAGGATAGCCTGACAGCAGAGCATCTTTACGGGAAAGAATTTGAAGAAACCCTTAACGATCATTTGGAGCAAAAAGAAATGGATATGCTGGTGATGGTTACCTATTCAAAAGGAGGGATCTGGGAGAGATTTTTTAATCCAAGCCATTCAAAGAAAATGAGCTATCAAACAAAAATACCGCTTTTGGTTCTCCCTGGGTCTGCAATAGAATCATGACCCTTTCCAAAAGCTTTCAATTAAAACAAATTTTATGAAAAGAATATTAGTTCCTACTGATTTTTCACCTACTGCCGAAAAAGCATTTCGGTTTGCCATTGACATTGCTGAAAGGAATAAGGGTACTGTAATTCTATACCACGTATATACGCCGGCAAAAACAAGATACATTGGTATCGAAAAAATTTCAACGCTTGCCAATCAGCAAAGGGAATCCAACCTGATTAAACGTCTGCAGCGACTGAAAAAGAAAGTATCAGGAGACAAAGCTATACCTCCCATTTCAACCGTTTTAGGCCGAACCCCTTTACTGGATAACATTCTTGGTTTTGCCGAACATGAACAAATTGACCTTATTGTTATGGGAACACAGGGTGCAAGCAAACTAAAGAAAAATTTCTGGGGCTCTGTAGCAGCAAAAGTGGCGGAAAATTCCGGCATCCCTGTTATAATGGTTCCTGAAAAATATGAATGGAAAGAACCTGAGCATATTGTATTTGCAACAGATTATAACCCGTCTGACAAAAAAGCCTTATCCATATTGACAACTCTTGCCAGTCTGTATAACACCCGCATTGATGTATTGCACGTTTTTAGTGTGTATGAAAGTGAAATGGAAAAAGAAAAGTTATTATTCGATTTTGAAACCTATGCCCAGCGGATCCAAAAAGAGTTTGCAGACTCTAAACTAAAGTTTCATATAGTTAAGACAACTTCTGTATTTCAGACAATAGAAAACCTGGATAGAGAATTTCCACACGATCTGCTTGTTATGGTGCGCAGAAAAAAAAGTTTTTATGAAAACCATTTGCTGGAAAGCTTTACAAAAAATATGGTTTATATAACTCAAAAACCTTTTTTGATAGTACCCGAAGAAGAATAAGAAACTAAAATGGCCACTCCAATAAAAATTAAACCATGAATAATTTTATACCATTTAGTGAAATCATTCTTAAAGACCTGCCAGAGGTGGGAGGCAAATACTGCCCGGGCTGAAAAGAAATTGCATTTAACAACCAAAAGTCAAACTCATGAAAATTATCATTTATAGTACAAAAGAATTTGAACGCCATCATTTAAATGAGGCAAACAAAAAGAAGCATGAATTAACCTTTACCAGCGAAGCTTTATCCCCCGATACGGCCGGACTGTCGTTGGGGCATGAAGCAGTCGTAATCTTTACTGGTGATGACGCATCCACCCGGGTAATTGAAAAATTACACAATACCGGCATAAAATTTATTGCTACCAGGGCGGCCGGCTATGATAATATAGACATCCAAAAAGCAAATGAGCTTGGGATTAGAATTGCCCATGTACCCGAATATTCTCCTTATGCCATAGCTGAACATGCTGTAGCATTGGTGCTGGCTTTAAACAGGAAAATAACCCTGGCCCATCAGCAGGTTCAACATTACAATTTTACCCTGGACAACCTGGTTGGTTTTGATTTATATCATAAAACGGTAGGAATAATCGGAACTGGCAGAATTGGAAGCATAATGACTAAAATTTTTCATGGATTTGGCTGCCAGTTATTGGGTTATGATGTTCAAAGAAATGAAAAGCTTGAGCAAAATTATAAACTGAAATATACAGACCTAAACGAGTTGTGCCAGTTATCCGACATTATACTTTTGAGTGCACCGCTTAATTCCGGGACCAAATATTTAATCAATAAAAAAGTAATTGAGGTTATGAAGCATGGTGTGATGCTGATCAATACGGCCAGGGGAGCCATTATGAACACAGCACATATTATAGAAGCTCTGGAGTCCGGAAAGATTGGTTATTTGGGTATGGATGTTTATGAAAGAGAAAAAGGAATCTTCTTTTTCGATCATTCTAATAATAAAATCGAAGATCAGATGCTGAATAAATTAATGTCGTTTCCTAATGTTCTGATCACTCCCCATCAGGCTTTTGCCACTAATGAAGCTTTAGAAAATATTGCCTTCACTACCCTTTATAATCTGGATTGCTGGGCACAAAATAAAAGATCAGAAAACGAATTAGTGTGCAGTTCAAAAGCGGCAAACAAGGAGTATGTACCCACAGCCTGGGGTAAAATGAAAATAAAGAAATTAACACATAAGGTTATCTATTGATCTCTGATCACACTCCACATCAAAAGGTCAAAACAAAAATTAAAATAATGATTACCGCCATTACAAATCAAACAGGCATCTGGATAGACGGGAAAAAAGCAGTGATAGTTTTTAATGGAGAGCACAATCCCCATGTCAAAATAATTCATTCTTTAATTGAAGGACGAATAAGAATACCAGGAGAGAAAAAGTGGTATACAAGATTTGCCAATCAATTTTTAAATTTTGAAAAGAAAAAGAAAAACCGAAAAGCAAGTGAAATCCGAGCATATCTCAAAAAGGTGACCAATGAGATAAAACAAACAGAGGAAATTGTTTTATTTGGGCCTGCCGGTATGAAAAAGGAACTTGAAAAAGCAATAAAGCAGAGTGGCCCCGGTTACCCAAAAATAAAAGGAGTTGAAACTACCGATAGCATGACCGAGAATCAAATTTTCGCCTGGGTAAAAAAATACTACAGGGAAAATAACTAATAAACTTTAAACAACTATAAATACAATTGTATGTTTTACGAAGAATTATACCCGGAACTAGGTAAACTATTTTATTTTATTGCGGCATCGGATGGTAAAATAAACCCTTCTGAAAGGAAATCACTTCAGCAATTCATTCAAAACTGTTGGAAGCCTTTTGAGAAACTGATCTGGCTTTCCTGATCAATTTTTCTTTTGACTTTGAAGAAACTGGGGGCTTTGCTGAAAGCGGTTTTGAATCATTCGAAAAATATTACCGGGACAACAAATCAAAATTCAGTAAGGAACTCGTAAATAATATGCTGATAACAAGCAATGCCATTGCATTTGCGTATAAGGGTAAGAATAAAGAAGAAAAGAAAATATTAGATGAATTGACGGAGCTTTTCAAAAATCAATTACACATATATTGAAATTTCAAATAACTAATTTTACTTAAAAATACCGCACATACCGGGAAAGTAAGGTCTTCTTTTAGTTAGGTTTAATTGTGTTGGAGGCCTTAGTTTTTCGAAGCAGGTTAATAAATAATTAGGACAAATAAAGCTAATTCCTTTTGTATCATGAAAGGTTGAATGGCTACCCGGTGGTTAAAAAATCATTTGGCACTTGTATACTGCGCCGGGTTTAGTAAAATTTACCAGGTGGTTTGGAATAGGGAGTTAAAAAAATATGAGCGATTTAATTCTTAATACTTTAGGATTTGCAGGTTGTGCGGGTATTATCATTTTTAGTGGTACCCGCCTTTCTTTATATGGTGATAAGATCGCGGATTTAACCGGTATGGGAAAGGCATGGGTGGGTCTGATTTTAATGGCATCTGTTACTTCATTACCCGAGTTAATCACCGGCTTCAGTTCGGTTGTAATAGTTAACGCTCCCAACCTTGCAGCCGGAGATATTTTTGGAAGCTGTATGTTTAACCTGCTTATTCTTTCCCTGCTTGATGCCCGTATCAAACAACCGCTTTTCTCCATGGTAAAGTCAAGCCATATTGTAGCCGCTATTTTTGGAATAATTCTTTTAGCAGTTGCAGGAATGGCCATTTACCTGTCGGCAGAAATTCCCTCTGTTTTATGGATAAGCAGTTTTACTTTTCTTCTTATTGGAATATACCTGGTATCCGTATGGGGGATTTTTAAGTATGAGCATAACCTGCTTATGGAATTACCACCCTCTACGCATTCCCCGGCTTTTCATCCGGGTGAATTAAAAAAAGCAATCGGAGGTTATGCACTTCATGCTTTCATCGTCATCGGATCCGCCATATTCCTGCCTTACTTTGGAGAAAATATTGCTTCGTATTCAGGTTTAAGTAATTCTTTTTTTGGTACATTATTTTTAGCTGCTGCCACATCGTTACCAGAGTTGGTTGTTTCCCTTGCCGCATTAAGGATAGGAGCACTGGATATGGCGGTTGGAAATTTACTGGGCAGCAATGTATTTAACATGTTTATCCTGGGTATTGATGATATTTTTTACAGGGAGGGCAGTTTATATAAAGCCATTTCTTCTTCTCACTTACTCTCTGTTTTTATCACGATAATTATGACTGCAGTTGTAGGATTAGGCCTTCTCTTTAAACCTAAGAAAAAGCAATTATGGCTCCTGAGCTTCGATACGTTTATAATTATTCTTTTGTACCTGGTTCTTATGATTTACTTATACTTCAACAAATAACGGGGAAGGATGAACTGGCACCAATTAGAAATAACAGAAACTTTTGAACAACTGGGCACTTCGGGGCAGGGCCTTAGTACAAACGCTGCAGAAGAAAAGTTGCTGCAAACAGGCCCAAATGAACTGCAGGAGGGAAAAAAGAAAAGCATTGCCGGAATGTTTTTGGCCCAGCTGAAAGATGTAATGATTTTGATTTTATTGGGGGCAGCCATTATTTCAGGTATCATTGGTGACCTTACCGATACAATTGTTATCCTGGTTATTGTATTATTAAATGCCCTGATAGGATTCTTCCAGGAATTCCGTGCAGAAAAAGCGATGCAGGCTTTGAAAAAGATGACTATTACACAGGCAAAGGTTATGAGGGATGAAACGGTAACCTGGCTATCCGCCAGTTCTTTGGTGCCAGGAGATATTGTTTTTTTGGAGGCGGGTAATGCAGTTCCGGCTGACCTTCGCATTTTAGAATCCTTTAATTTAAGAATAGATGAGGCAGCACTAACAGGTGAATCAGTTGCTGTTGATAAAATTATCCATTCATTACAAGCAGATGATATCCCGCTAGGCGATAAAAAAAACATGGCTTACAAAGGAACATTTGTTTCATATGGCCGTGGAATGGCTGTAGTAGTAGCCACGGGCATGCAAACAGAATTAGGCCGTATTGCGAAAATGCTGCAGGAGGAGGAAACACTAACCCCTTTGCAACAGCGGATGGCTTCCTTCGGAAAAAAACTTTCGGTACTGGTTTTATTTTTATGTATTCTATTTTTTATAGCAGGATGGCTGAGAAATGAGGATATAGCGAAAATGGTACTCACCAGTATTTCACTTGCTGTGGCTGCTATACCCGAAGCCTTACCCGCCGTTATCACTATTTCCCTGGCTCTTGCAGCAAAAAGAATGATTCGCTTTAACAGCCTGATCAGGGAATTGCCGGCAGTAGAAACATTAGGCTCTGTTACCTACATCTGTACGGATAAAACGGGTACGCTTACCAAAAACAAAATGCATGTGGAAGATGTATTTGTAAATGGAAAATTACATGAGCGAAAAGCTGTTGCTTCATTAAAAGAGCAAGAAATAACAAAGCTGTTGCTACAGGCATTTGCACTCAACAACGATGTAGTGGAAGATGAGGATCACCATTTGAAGGGAGACAGTACGGAAATCGCCCTGATGGAGCTGGCGCAGGAATTAAATATACAATCCGGTGAATGGCCCAGGCTGGCAGAAATTGCATTTGATGCAGACCGCAAACTAATGACCACTTTTCACAGTCATCATGACAAGATCATTTCCTTTACCAAAGGGGCTCCTGATATATTACTTTTACGATGTGGAAATATAGACTTACCTGCCATGCAAAATCAGGTTGACGAAATGGCCTCACGTGGCCACCGGGTTTTGGGATTTGCCTATCGTTATTGGGATAAAATACCGGATCATCCTGACAGCAACATAAACGAAATGAATTTAAATTTCCTTGGGTTAACCGGCATCATTGACCCTCCGCGTGAAGAAGTTTTTGAGGCAGTTTCACAATGCAAAACAGCAGGTATCGTACCGGTCATGATAACAGGGGATCATCCGCTTACGGCAAAAACAATTGCACAACGCATTGGAATATTAAATAGCGGGAACGATATGGTAATTACAGGTGAACAACTGGCTGCCTTAGATAATGATCATTTACTTGCCAAAATAGAAAGGATTAAAGTTTATGCCCGTGTTTCCCCCGAACAAAAATTACGGATAGTAAAAACCTTGCAACAAAAAGGCCACTATGTTGCAATGACAGGAGACGGGGTAAATGATGCCCCCTCTCTGAAGCGGGCCAATATTGGTATAGCCATGGGTATTACAGGCACAGATGTTTCCCAGGAAGCCGCCCATATGATTTTATTAGACGACAATTTTTCAACTATTGTAAAAGCGGTGCGGGAAGGAAGACGGATATATGATAACATTCTGAAGTTTATCAAATACCTGATGACTACTAATTCCGGGGAATTATGGACATTATTATTAGGGCCATTACTGGGCTTACCTATTGCGCTTTTACCCATTCATATTTTGTGGATCAACCTGGTTTCAGATGGCTTACCTGCCATCTCTTTATCCTTTGAAAAAGCTGAAAAAAATATTATGCACCGTGATCCAAGGCCACCTGGCCAAAGTGTATTTGCTAACGGAAGAGGTATGCATATGATATGGGTTGGTATGTTAATGGCGGGCATTGCCTTATCGGCACAGGGATGGGCTATCACTCACGGATGGCACTGGCAAACCATTGTTTTTAACGTTCTATGTCTTAGCCAGATGGGCCATGTGCTTGCTATACGTTCAGAAAATCAATCTTTATTCCGCATAGGTGTCTTTTCCAATAAACCCCTGATAGGCGCCGTTATAATCGTTTTGATCCTGCAAATTATAATAACATATGTCTCCTGGCTGCAACCCATTTTTAAAACAGAAGCATTAACGCTGAACGAATTTATTTTAGTTGGCGCTGCCTCCACTCTTGTGTTTTTTGCTGTAGAGGCAGAAAAAATAATTTCACGCAAAAGAAAAAACAAACCTGGCAAGGAGACCATTTAGAAAGCGGAATAATAAATGGCCAAATCAACAATCATATAG
>JBGTNK010000030.1:0-5263 GCA_041743125.1 Chitinophagaceae bacterium | reverse complement strand
GTGCAGCGGAAATTTTCTTCATCACTTCTTCGTCTTGATGAAGAACACCGGGAAAGTTCATCATCTCACTCAGGTACCTGATCTCATGCCGTTGTAATAATTTTTCAACTGCGGTTGCGCTGAGAGCTGCACCTGCTGTTTCAAACCCGGTGGCAGGTACACAACTGGGAGCGCCAAAATTAAACTTGAACGGAACTGTCTTTCCATTTTCAATCATGTATTCAACGCCTTCTATACCACATACGTTGGCAATTTCATGCGGATCGCTAACAGTTGCCACCGTTCCATGCACAACGGCCAGCCTGGCAAATTCAGAAGGTACCAGCATCGAACTTTCAATGTGAACATGGCTATCTATGAAGCCTGGCATAATGAAATGAGAACCCGGCGTGATAGAATCAGGATGGGCGGGTTCTATAGAAGTAATCTTTCCATCGGATATTGTTAAAGTAGCCGGATAGTTCTCTTGCTTATGAATATCCACCAGATTGCCTGAGACGGAAAAGGATGCCATAGATTTATATTATAGAAATAAAGGTAAAAGAAGTTGATGGAAGCTCTTTTTTATAAATCCGCTCTCAACTAAATGTAAATTTTATCGATGTGAAAAATCAGTAAGATTTTATAACAAACCCTCCTGGGGACGTATTATGTAAGTTGGAGAAAGGAGAATGTAAACGTCAGAGGGTTTTTATGCAGCCGGTAACACGATCTTCCTGGTTCTTTCTTTCATCAGGGCAATCACTTCTTCCCGGCTGCTAAACATATTGTTGATGTTAACTATATTGTCAGCCAGTTTATCATATCGCTTGGTCATCAGCCAGACAAAAATGTGGAGATAGTGTATGCCGTCAAACACCAATATTTTTTGCTCTGCGAATTTGTCTTTAATCTTCATGAACTCAACCGGTATTTCCGTATAGTGCAGGGCGGGGCGAAGATGATGTACGGCATGATAACCATCATTCCAGCACATCTGGTTGTATTTGGTGTTAATGCAATTGATGGCATTTTCTTCAGGATCATTGGGATCTATAAAAGCATGTTGTGCCCAGTTGCCCAGCATCATAACCACTCTTGCAAAGAGAAAGGGAATTATAAATATCCAAAGGGTAACCTGCCAGTTGATAAACCACATACCAATACAAAAAAGATAAAATGAAATTTCTCCATAGCTCAGGCGCATATAAAATTTCTTTCTTTTTTTGGTAAACAGGTACATGAAAGTATCCCGAAAGCCAAGAACAAGGAAGCGGGTAACGTAACTGATAAAGCTTCGGATACTGTCACGTTTGTATGGAAGTGTGCTGCTGGCATCATCGGTCATATTATTTTCTACATGATGCATACCCATGTGGTGTACAAAATAGGTTTCCGGGGTATGGCCAAAAAAAGGACAAACAATCCAAACGATCCAATGGTATATCCAGGTATATCCTTTTTTAAACAATTTGCGATGACTGATACAATGCAGCATCAGGCCGAATCTTCCTTTAAAATACATTTGGGAAACGTAGAAATAAGGAATATAAGCAAGCCACCAATACCAACCCTCAAACACAGATGTATAAAGGAGAATAGCCATCGGTATAACCAATATATGAATGGCGGTCAGTAAATATATAAAAGGAAGGTCACGGGGATCATTGATATAACGAAGCCAGAATTTTTCGTATCCGCTGTATTTTTCTTTAGGAATATAAACGGGGTCTGTAATGGTGGTCAGGGCCTTCATGAATATTTATTACGAAACAATTAAAATCAATAACGAATCTGTGTAATATAAATTTTAAACGAAACTGGTATAAAAATATGTGACTGGAATAGTACGTAAAACTACGGTTTTAAGTTCATTACGTTTTGTTTATTTAAAGTGGATAAAGATCCTGCGAATTGTGAATGGGAAAAGAACGGTTTCATTTATTCTCCATTAGTGTTTGGCAAAAAGATAATAATTGTAGGAAGTCAGAAGTTTTCAAACTGTTGCAACTAAAGTAGTTTTACCCTTGCGAGGATTAACTCCCGGCAGTACATTACCCTCTTATTTGCATTAAAATCACTAATCCATCACCTATGAACAAGTTTTTCATCCTTTTTCTATTATTTTTTTCCCAAACCCTGTCTGCCCAGGATTTCCCGGGTTTTCGCTCCGGAAACTACAATGGCGTAAATGGCGTATTTTTTAATCCTGCCAGTATTGCGGACAGCCGGTACCGCTGGGATGTTAATATATTCTCTCTTAATACCAGCGTGGGAAATAACCAGACTTCTTTTAAATTAAAAACAATAGGCGACACTTTTAATGGCGATTCCCTTAGCAATAAGTTCATCGGCCAGAATGCAGGTGCCAGTAGCGGAATTGTCAACGCTTCCATAATAGGACCCTCATTCATGTTTAACACAGATAAAAGATCAGCAATTGCTTTTACAAGCAGGGCCCGTGTAATGATGAATGCGACAGATATCGATGGCAAACTGGCTGGTAAAATCATGGATGATTTTTCTGAAAATGATCCCGATCTTCCTTATACAATCAATTCGGATAAAAATATGAGGGTTAGCCTTAACACCTGGTCGGAGTTTGGATTGAGTTATGCCCGGGTATTGAGGGATGAAGGAAAACATTTCCTGAAAGGTGGAATTACATTGAAATACCTGGCCGGTGTTGCCAATGGCTACATGAATATTGCAAATTTGAAAGCCACCATCAACCAGGATCCGGTTGACTTTGACCCTTACCTCAATAATTCCGGAGGTAGGTTTGAACTGGGCCTGGGAGGTATTAACCTTACCGATTTTGATGCAGGTAAACTCACTTCTTTTAAAAGTACAGGTGTTGGGGCAGATATTGGCTTCATATATGAATTCAGGCCCGATCATGAAAAATACAGGCTGGATAGTAATAACTGGCGCAGAAATTTGAACAAATACAAATTCAGATTTGGAATGGCCTTGCTTGATATGGGATCTATCAAATATGATAGGGATATGCAGCGCAGTGGTGCTTATGATATCCATATTACCGGGGCAGAAAAATTATACCTGGCTCAATTATCTGAAGTGGAGGCCGACAGTTTAAAGTCGTTTTTTGATAATAATCCCCAATATTTCACCGCGGTCGCAGGCGGCAATAGTAAAAATTACCAGGTGGGCTTGCCGGCTTCTTTACAAATCGATGCAGATTATCATTTTCACCAGGGTTTTTATATCAATCTTTCAGGACAGCTGAGCCTGGTGAACACAAAAAATAAACCTTATAACAGCCAGTACTATTCTTCTTTTTCTTTAGTACCCCGGTATGAAGGCCGTGCTTTCGGGATTTATTTACCTGTCAGTTATAATAAACTTACAAATTTGAATGCCGGTTTATCTTTACGTTCAGGCCCATTCTTTATTGGATCCGGCAGCATTTTGACGGCAATCATGAGTCATTCGAAACAAGCGGATATTTTTATGGGTTTGCGAATCGGCGGCTTGCAAAAAGATCAGGAGAAGCGGGAGAATAAGAAAAATAAGAAAGGTGAAAGAAAAGCAGCTAAGGATATGGAGAAAAAGTAAACAGAACAATCAGCCTGGTTAAAAGAATTTTTTTACATGTCGTAAAAATAAAATGATGGTGGTGATAGATTGGCTGGCTCCTTAATGGGCTGGCCTTTTTTTATGATCATTCATCATTGAGCAATCCGGGTCTTCTTTCCATGGTTCTTTTTATAGCTTCATCATGGCGCCACTCATCTACTTTTTTTGGGTCACCGCTCAATAATATATCGGGTACTTTCCATCCCCTAAATTCTGCCGGGCGGGTATACACCGGAGGGGCCAATAAATTATCCTGGAAGGAATCAAAGAGCGCCGATGTCTCATCATTTAAAACTCCCGGCAGCAGGCGGCCAATAGCATCAACTAAAACGGCCGCTGCTAATTCACCTCCGCTCAACACATAATCACCAATGGATATTTCCCTGGTTACGAAATGTTCCCTTATCCTTTCATCAATGCCTTTATAGTGGCCACAGATCATGCACAGATTTTCTTTCAGCGAAAGAAAGTTTGCCGTTTTCTGATTAAAGGTTCCGCCGTCGGGCGTCAGGAAAATAATTTCATCATACTTTCTTTCAGCAGACAATTCTTCAATGGCACGGGTTAATGGTTCGCACATCATCACCATGCCGGCACCACCGCCAAACTGGTAATCATCAACCTGGCCTTGTTTGTTGATGGCCCATTTTCGCAGGTTATGCGTATGCACTTGCAGCAAGCCTTTGGCTTGTGCTCTTTTCATGATGCTGTGTTCAAACGGACTTTGTAAAAGCTCAGGCAACACTGAAATGATATCTATGCGCATAGGGCAAAGATAAGCGGCATTTAATTGGAGGATATCTGTAAAACGCTTGAATGGGTGTTGGATGCAGGATCTTCAGCAATTACTTTTATTTTATATTGTATTCCAGCCTTTGTTGTAAGGGATTGATCAAAAGAGTAAGACTTGGTGCCGGGATGAATATGCACATGTTGGTATTCCTCACCGGTATTAACATTGCTGATTTCGATGTGGATCTGATCGACATAATTGTTGTCGGTTACCGTGCCCTTGATGTGGATGAGTTCACCTGCGTTGAATACCTGGTTATTATTTGGAGAAGTAAAGGAAATCTGAGGTAACTCTGTGTCCTCTGATTTTTTTGTACAGAATAAAAACAAAATACAGGCCAGCAGAAAAAGAGAAAAGAATTTCATAACGGGTAAAAGGTTTAATAAAAATTAAATGTATAAAATATTTAGGGAAAATACAATGCAAGCTTAATCCTTCTCTAAAAAATCATCCAGGTCTCTTCTTTCTTTTTTTGTAGGCCGGCCAATTTTGCTCTGTCTCTTTCCGGTATGAAAACTGGATGCCTGCAATTTTACTCTTTCTATTTCTTCTTCAGGTGTGATGTCAATATAATTTTTGATAGCTTCCGGGTGGGCTACCCTTTTATCCAATAAGCCTGTTACTTTTATACGCCATCTTTTCGCTTCGGTCTTTACTTCATACTCGTCACCTATATTAACATTTTTTGCCGCTTTGGCCTGCAAGCCATTCCATTTTACTTTACCGGTATCACAAGCCATGGCGGCCAGAGTCCTGGTCTTAAATAAGCGGATAGACCATAAATATTTATCCAGGCGGATTTTTGTATTTAAAGGCATAAGAGAAAAAAAAATTTATCCGGTCTGTTTTTTCCCAGGAATAATTATGATTATGAATGATAACAAGCATTCA
>JBGTNK010000029.1:0-2145 GCA_041743125.1 Chitinophagaceae bacterium | reverse complement strand
AATGTAACTTTTGTCACCATCATTCCCTTTGGCATGCGGCACCTTTGCATTCAAACAATAAAGGGTAATATGGAAATAACAGGCTTTTTACTGGCGGCAATGGTTGGTTTATCATTAGGATTAATTGGAAGCGGCGGCTCTATTTTAACTTTACCCATCCTGGTATACGTATTGGGTGTAAGCCCCGTATTGGCCACCGCCTATTCATTGTTTATAGTAGGTTCTACGGCATTGGCAGGGGGTATTCAAAGTGCCATACTTAAGAAGGTTGATTTTAAAACGGTGCTGATTTTTGGAATTCCTTCTTTAGCCGCTGTGTACGCTACCCGAATGTGGCTGATGCCTATAATACCGGAAGAATTGTTTTCAATAGGATCATTTGTGGTATCAAAGCCTTTTGCGTTAATGATACTTTTTGCCATTATTATGATCCTTGCCTCTGTGAGTATGATAATGCCGGAAAAAAAGAATGAGGTAAACGAAAATTCTGCTATCAGGTATAATTATCCCGTGATCCTGTTGGAAGGATTAATAGTTGGAACCCTTACTGGTTTGGTAGGTGCAGGCGGAGGCTTTTTAATAATCCCTGCCCTCGTGTTATTGGCCCGTATGCCTATGAAACTAGCGGTTGGCACCTCTCTTTTTATTATTGCTTTGAAATCATTAATCGGTTTTATCGGAGATTTACAGGGAAACCAGGTGATTGACTGGAAATTATTAGTTGGTTTCACGGCTTTTGCCTTATCAGGAATTTTTATAGGTATACTTTTATCAAAGAAAATACCGGGTGGAAAATTGAGAAAGGCATTTGGATGGTTTGTAATGATTATGGGTATATATATTGTTGTTAAAGAAATTTTCTTTTCTTCCATTGACGTATAAAAATAATATGAACAAAGACCAATTTGTTGAAAACATGCCAGGCGGAACGGAAATACCTGCTGCATCGTTTTGGAACGGCCTGTATAAAGAAGGTGATACAGGATGGGACCTGGGCGAGGTTTCTCCACCGCTTAAAAATTATGTGGTTCAATTAACTGATAAGAATATCAGGATCCTGGTGCCTGGCTGTGGTAATGCTTATGAAGCCGAATATTTATTGAAAAAAGGATTTACAAATATTACTTTGATTGATATTGCCCCCATATTAGTAATCCGGTTGAAGGAAAGGTTTAAAAACAATCCCAATATCCACATTATTCATGGTGATTTCTTTGCGCATCAGGGTAAATATGATTTAATACTGGAACAAACTTTTTTTTGCGCCATTGATCCGGGACTGCGCAAAAAGTATGTAAATAAAATATCAACATTACTTGCTCCCGGGGGTAAGCTGGCCGGTGTTTTGTTTGATAAAGAATTTGAACAGCCGGGTCCTCCCTTTGGGGGTAATAAGGACGAGTATATCCGGCTTTTTGAAAATGATTTTATTTTTAAAACTATTGAGCCCTGTTATAATTCATTTGCAAAAAGACAAGGCACGGAATTGTTTATAAACTTTGTTAAAAAGCAATAGATATTGTGACAAAGGAGTGCAACTTTTGTTACCAACAATAGAGAATAAACATCCCATATTTGCATTTAGAAACATAAAAAAATATGATGAATATAGAACAGATATATACCGGTTGCCTGGCTCAGGGAGCTTATTATATTACCAGTAATGGCGAAGCGGCTATAATTGATCCGTTGCGGGAAGTGCAGCCTTATTTAGACCGGTTGAAAAAAGACAAGGTAAAACTTAAATATATTTTTGAAACGCATTTTCATGCGGATTTTGTTTCAGGTCACCTGGACCTTGCCAAAGAAACAGGAGCTTCCATTGTCTATGGACCCACGGCAAAACCGGAATTTAAATTTATTTCTGCTGTAGATGGTCAGGAATTTAAAATTGGTAATATTGTCATTAAGGCTTTGCACACTCCCGGACATACAATGGAAAGTACTACCTATTTGTTAAAGGACGAAAAAGGTAAGGATCATTGCATTTTTAGTGGTGATACTTTATTCCTGGGTGATGTAGGCCGTCCCGATCTTGCACAAAAAGCTGCACACATGACGCAGGAAGATCTGGCTGGCTTACTTTATGACAGCCTGATGAATAAAATAATGCCGCTGGCGGATGATATTATTGTTTATCCGGCT
>JBGTNK010000028.1:0-5288 GCA_041743125.1 Chitinophagaceae bacterium | reverse complement strand
AGTTCTTCAGACACAGCTTTTGCCACTATTTCGTTATCACCTGTTGCCATCAAAACTTTAATGCCATTCTTTTTAAATACTTTAATGGCTTCTGCACTTTCAGGTCGTATGGCATCTGCTAAAGCAATATAGCCGGCAACTTTATCATCCACCAAAATAAAAACAACGGTTTCTGCCTCGCTTGAAAAAGCACCTTCCGGTACAGCCAGGTTTTTATCTTTCAGATAACAGGGGCTAACCACTTTTACTGATTTCCCTTCCACAATGGGCAGAGGCTATTCAGCAACAGGAGATTTTCCCAAAGCCATACGCTATATGAAGGCGGCCTTAAATCAAGCGGCTGATGTTACAGCGGAAATGAGAACCAGGGAAATGATAAATTTACTGGAGAAAGAAAAAGATGTGAACCGGTGATTCACCGGGAAAAATTTTCAACTCCCCACAAATAAAAAATCTGAATGCTGCTCAATTAATAAACCACAATTTTTGTATGACGATTATTACCCGTTGAATTCGTCTTCGGCATATGCAATCTTAAAATGCCGGCCTTGTATTCAGCACAGGTAAATTCAGTATCCGCATTAAGAGGTAATACAATATGCCGGTCAAAACATTCATAATTGAACTCGTGAATTTGAAAACTTTCATTTTCTCCAGTTGCATTTTCCTTATGCAGTACCTGTATTGATAAAATATTAGCATCCGATTGCACCAGGAAATCTTCCCTTCTTACTCCGGGAATTGCCATTTCAACTTTAAATACATCCACTAGCTCAGTAACATTTACCGGAGGGAAAAGCATTTTGCCTTCATGGGGCTTCCTCAACTCTTTTTCAACTTCTTCCTTTTTTAATAAAGGCACATAATTGCCCGGGTATATGGAGGGATATATTTCGTTTTGAAGTTCTCTTTTCATAATTCAATTTTTTATTGGATTTGCGTTGCACCATAAACATGTAAACAGGACAATGAGGAGGCAATGATGGTGCCACGTTTAGAATTGTTGTAATTAATAAATTTCGTTACCTTCTATATTTAAATGCCCGGGTCAAATCTTTTTTACCTTCTGAGAAGTTCTTTATTTATTTCCCGGAACAACTCCATTATTATAAAAAAAATTCAGACCTTAATAAAAGAAAGAGAGTAATATAAAATGATGAAATATTTTATACCTGTACTAAGAATAATTTCTAAACTTCATTAAAATCATATAGGAATAACCGTTCACTTTCATAATTTTTTTTGTGAAAATCTTAAGTGAACGGGAAAAATAAATTAAAAATTCAGAAGGCACAGGAGATTTCTTACAACCCGGCATGATCAAAAACCTGCTCATTAATATACCAGTAGCTACAACGAAAAGGCATTGAGAAAACCAGGTAAAGTAGCGTTTTTGTTCATACGGGGCAATAGCCACCATAATTATTAATGGCTTTTATCATATGTCCGGTTAACTTTGTTTAACAAATGTCACTTCAACCGATATCAGCATATAGCCTGAAATAAAAACTCAATTAATTCTTCTTAATAGATTTTTATGAATCGGCAATTATCATACAGATTACGTTTGCATACAAAGATTATTGGGTTAATCATCTCTCTTTTATTTATTAAGATTGAAATCTCATCGGCACAAAAGGCGCTAGTTTCCAAAAAAGAATTTTTCACTGGTTCCGGGTTAATTGAAATGACACTAGTATCTGATTATAAAAAATTAATCAGGGAAAAACTAAAGAAAGATTTCGACGAAAATTATCAACCTGCCACCATCACCTGTGTTTTTCCCGGCAACATTAAAGTGAGGGAGGAAGTTGAGATCAGGGCCCGGGGTATTTACAGGAGAGAAGAGTGTCATATGCCGCCTTTGATGGTCAATTTCAAGACCTCCCGATCGGGTGCGTTAAAAAATTTAGGCAGGCTGAAATTAGTCTGGCCCTGTGGAAATGGTGAATATGACGAGCAATTAATATTAAAAGAATTCCTTGCTTATAAAATTTTTAACATGCTTACAGAAAAAAGTTTTCGTGTTCGGCTTGTAAGTATGAAATACCAGGACAGTAATGATAAAATGAAACCTCAATCATTTTATTCCTTTTTTATCGAAGATGTAGATGACATGGCAAAAAGAAATAAATGTGTTGAAATAGAACCGGTAAAACCGCATACTGAATCCACAAACCGTAAACAAGCTACCCTGGTAACTTTATTTCAATACATGATCGGGAATTGCGACTGGGCCATTCCTATCTATCATAATGTAAAATTGATCCGGAATAAAAAAGATAGCTTATCCGCACCTTTTGCAGTTCCCTACGACCTGGATTATTCGGGGCTGGTGAATGCCCGATACGCCATTCCTCCTGAAAGCCTTCCAATCACCTCTGTGAGACAAAGATTCTACCTCGGTTTTCCAAGAACTATGGAAGAGTTGCAATCTGCACTGGATATTTTCCGGAATAAAAGAACGGAAATGGATGCTCTCATCCAAAACTTTGAACCCCTTTCAGCCCAGAACAAAAAAGAAATGATCAAATACCTGGATGAATTCTTTGAGGCAACTGAAAAGGAAAGATATGTTAAGGATCTGTTCATCAACAATGCCAGGAGGGAATAAATTTGCCTGGATAACTTCCAAGACCTGCCTTAAAAACCAGCAAATATTTTGGTAGTGAATTATGTCAATTGAAACACTTTGAAATGGCAGTAAAAAGCGCAGGCCTGCTTTTATATCGTAAGCAGAATAATAAATTGGAGGTATTATTGGTACATCCCGGAGGACCTTTCTGGGCAAAAAAAGATGAAGGCGCCTGGTCTATTCCCAAAGGAGAAATGGAGCCGGATGAAGATCCTTTGGCGGCTGCTATCCGGGAAACAGAGGAGGAAACAGGAATAAAAACATCAGGTGAATTTATTGAACTGACTCCTGTTAAACAAAAAAGTGGCAAATGGGTTTATGCCTGGGCCTTGCAGAAAGATATTGATACGGCAACCATAAATAGCAATCAATTTGAATTAGAATGGCCGCCAAAATCAGGAACTAAAAAATTATTTCCCGAAATAGATAAAGCTGCCTGGTTTACATTAGCCGAAGCAAAAAAGAAAATGATAAACGGGCAGATAGGCCTGTTAACTGAATTGGAACTTCTGATTTATAGTAACCAAAAGCAGTAACAACCATTTTGGAAAAGTTTCAGTTCCCGTGGTTGCCTATTTAAAAAAATCAGATGGTTTGGAATGAAGTATTAAATATTTTTTTCTTTGTTTTTCATACTGCATTTACACTCTTTAATGTGGTTGGCTGGATATTTCCCGGAACAAGAAGGCTGCATTTAATAACAATAGCACTTACAGCTTTCTCGTGGTTTATATTGGGAATATGGTATGGCTGGGGATATTGCCTTTGTACTGACTGGCATTGGACCATCAGGGAAAACATGGGACTGGACGATCATTCCCGGTCCTATATTCATTTCCTGGTATACCATATAACGGGAATAAACTTTAATGCCCGGCTTATTGAAAATTTAACCCTGATTATTTTCTTATTGAGCGCTGTATTAAGTATTTGGCTAAACATAAAAGACCACTATAAGAATAAATTGAATAATTAGGTTCTGAAATTCAAAAGAATATCCTATTCTTATTGCTGCAAACATTTCCCCCTTTCTGCTATTCTTTGTGATTACTAAAATTAAATGTTATTGCTTTTCAAACCGACCCGTCATTTTTTGAATTTTTATCCTGTACATCACATACTTTATCCGGGTGCTGTCATCTAATTCCGCTACTACTTCATGTTCATGTGCATGGACGGTACTACTCGTATCCAGGGAATATACCCGGCCAAAAAGGACATCTCTTGCCTTAACTGCTTCTTCATCTCTTAATTCTTCAAACTCTCCATATACAACTACACTTTGCCAGTTCCGCATGTCCGTCATCATATCAACTTCAAAACATACTTTTGGATTCATCCGAAGCATTTTCAATTTTGTGCCTTCATTGGTTTGACCATAAATGTATTTACCATCGTATGTATAAGTTACAGGTACAATATAAGGTTGTTTACAATCTGTGCAAGCCAGCCGGCCCACAGCCTGGCTGGTAAGGATACTTTTCATTTTATCATCATTCAGTTGACCTAACATAATTCAAAATTTTTTTGTTCAATGGAATATACAATATTCAATAACCAAAACAGGTGTTTACTATCAGGCAGGATTTTGATAATTCTCATTAAAAAGTCCTGATAACTTTTCCTATAAAAAATCGTGTTTCTTAGGTTTAAAACTAGGTCTGGAGTAGCATTGCGATACCTCTTTTTCTGCCTTTACCTTTAAACCTTCCTTTATTGGTTTAAAGCTTTCCCTGGCAACAGGTCTGAGATGAATTACAATCGCCGGCGTTTTAGGAGAATCATCATCAAATTTTTGAAGACGTAATCTGGTATTCATAAAATTCTTTTTGAGCGCCAAAGGTCATTCCTTAAAGTTTGCCGGAATATGAGGAGAGTCAGTATTCGGAATGATGTTGGTCATAATCTCGATTCCCCTCACTACTGACCATATATGAATAATCAGGAATATTAAGCGCAATAAGGTCGTCGATACGTTCCAGATGAAACTCACTCTGTAACCGATTCCTCAAACGCTTTCACAAATCTTTCCTTTTAAAAAGCCTTAATGCCCACAAGAGCGGCAGTATGATCCATAAAATCATAATGCCAAAAGTGAAGAGAACGCCTGTTCCGCTACCAAAGAAATCTTTATATAAAGCGCCGGTATATCCCATCAGGGCACTCACATCCATTTTCAGCATGATAAAAATTCGTCCCAGATCAACAGGATTGAGAGCAGAAAGTAAGAGAGTGAATTTTTCCATCGGGTAATCGCTGAAGCTAAATAATATCATTAATACCAGGCCATCATATATCAGGGCGAAATAAAACCAAAGCAATAAAGCTGCGCCGATGCCTCTTGCCTTATCTCTTGCTTTGACCGATGCCAGGAAAGCGAGGGAGGTAAAAACAAGCGTCAGGGCGCAGCCGGTAAACAACAAGGCAAGGCCGGTTGCATCAAAGGCAAATAGTAAAACAGGAATGCCAACCCCAATGAAAAAAGCACTTAACAACGATAAAGCAACACCAGCATATTCGCTCAGCAATATCCTTGTACGGCTCAGCGGTTGCGACAGCATCAGCTCTATAAATTCATACGAATTATAATAATGGATAGTGGAAAATATCATGCTGATAAGGGGCACCACTATCAGGACAATGGTCAGCAAAC
>JBGTNK010000027.1:0-4480 GCA_041743125.1 Chitinophagaceae bacterium | reverse complement strand
ATTAACATTCTCAGAGTCTCTGGCGCCAAGGTTTAAGTAAGGTTTGCAAACCCTAAATTTTCATTAGACAAAAAATTAATCTTTCTCTGAGTGTTTTACTTTTTGTTGTTTATGCGTTGAAGATATAGTCTAGCCTTGTTTTGATATGCAAAAAACAAATTGATGTCTTCGATCGGAAGTCATTTAAGCCAATCGTAATTTTAAGGAATTAAAATCAATGACAAAACAGGTTTATTTGCCCTAAGTATTTAGATGCGGCATGATAGGTTACCTATTTGATCTAGGTTGTTTTACAAATATATCTTCGCTTTTTCCATTGCATTATTAATATCATCCACAACAAAATCATTGTCCAAAAATTTGAACATTTCATTCTTTTCAAAATCTTTTCTTAAGGTCGTACTGACGCCTGAAATTATGACCTTGATTTTTCTTGATCTATAGGTCTTGATTATTTCTTTGATGCTCTGATACCCGGTTGCATCGATTAAAGGGACATAGCGCATCCTTATTATGATAACTTTTGGTTGCAGGTGCGTATTGACAATGGTTTCCTGGAATTGTCGGGCGGCCCCGAAAAACAAGGGGCCATTTATCTCATATAGAATGACATCATTAGGGATGTCCAATAGTTCCTCATCAAAAAGATGCTCATCATTTCCATTTTCAGATGAGAAATCCTGTATATTAACGGATTCGCTCATTCTTTTCATAAACATAAAACTTGAAAGCACTATCCCGATTTCTATCGCGATCACCAAATCAAATATTACGGTGAGAAAAAAAGTGGTGAGCAAAATAATAATATCCATCCTATTGCCTTTTAGAATAGACCTGAATTGCCTCCATTCACTCATATGATATGCCACGACCATTAAAATACCTGCTAGACAGGACATAGGTATTAACTTGGCATAGGGCGCAAATAACAGCATAATAGCCAATAGGACCAAAGCGTGAACGATACCGGCTATTGGGGTTCGACCCCCGTTTTTTACATTGGTCGCCGTTCTTGCAATGGCGCCCGTGGCCGGAATACCGCCAAAAAGGGAAGAAGCAATATTGGCCGCTCCCTGTGCAATCAGTTCCATATTGGAACGATGCTTTCCCCCGATCATCGAATCGGAAACAACGGCGGAAAGCAGTGATTCAATGCTACCTAATATGGCAATCGCGAACGCTGGCTGAATAAGGGCTTGAACGGTATCAAAGTCCACATTTGGGATATAGGGCAAACTCAAATGATTGGGAATTTGGCCATAATTGCTTTCAATGGTATCCACGGGGATGTTAAATAGTTTCACCATGATCGTTGCCGATAATATTGCAACAATAGACCCCGGAATTTTTTTGATGATTTTCTGGAAGTATAGCGTAATAATAACAGTGGCCCCTGCAATACCAATGGCATACCAATTAATATTGTGGAAATTATTAAAATATAGCCTCCATTTATCCATAAAATCCGCGGGGACCTTATCAATATGCAGTCCGAAAAAATCATTGACCTGGGATGAGAAAATGATAAGGGCGATTCCACTTGTAAACCCAACGATCAATGAGTATGGGATATATTTCAATAAATTTCCGAGACGTGCAAGCCCCAGGCCTATGATGATGAAGCCCGCCATAAAAGTAGCTATGGTCAGGCCGTCCGTGCCGTATTGTTGAACAACACCATAAACGATCACGATAAAGGCGCCCGTAGGCCCGCCTATTTGTACGCGGCTACCTCCAAAAGTGGAAATAACGATTCCTGCGATTATTGCCGTTACGATTCCTTTTTCCGGAGAAACCCCTGAAGCGATGGCAAAGGCAATGGCCAATGGCAAGGCCACTATACCGACTATCAAGCCTGAAAGAATGTCCTTTGTAAGGGTTTTTTTTGATATCCCCTGTTTTAAAAGGGAGAATAGTTTAGGTGTAAATTCTTTTTTCATTATTTAGATTGGTTGCTTAATTCTAAATTTGAACCTTAATTACTTAGTTCACCGCTTTGATGTGTAGTCAATAGTCATATTTAATAAAATAGCTCTTGCGATACGCATTATTGGAATCTGTAACATTAAACTAAAGAGTATGATTAATGGGTAAATAAATTTGAAAAAGCAACTAATACTATCCAATGAAAAACCTAATATTATTAGTGGGATAAAAACTAGAAGAACAATAGGATAGCTAATCCATAAAGCCGCCGTATAGTATCCTGGTTCAATTATAAAATCCTGCTGACAGTTTGGGCATCTATCTGGCATTTCAAGAATTCTTGAAAAAACAAAAAACCCTGGATTGTTAAATAATTTCCCAATTTGGCATCGTGGACATTTTAGCTTTAAAATACTATATAATTTGGTTCCTTTTTGCATATACTTATTCATTCCAATCTTCTAACTAATAACTAGGGTCATACATATAGTCCATAATAAATTGTTTTATATTTTTTGGTCTTTTGTTTTGCGCAATACCCATGTCATGGGCTTTTTCGACAACAGCCACTGCAATAGCCAGGGAAATAGCTCGAATTTCCTTTAAACGCGGGTATATTGCACCCTTTTGAATATTCTCATCATTTACCATTTCGGCAAGTATCTTAGCGGCCACTAAAAACAATTCGTCAGGAATAACACGTGTGTTGGCAATAATGATTCCTAACCCCATTCCAGGGAAAACATACGCGTTGTTTCCCTGTCCCGGGAGAAACTCTTTACCATTTAATACAACTTTATCAAAAGGGCTTCCGCTAGTAAAAACAGCCTTGCCATTACTCCATTTATAAGCTTGTTCGGCAGTGCACTCCGCTCTTGATGTTGGATTGGACAATGCAAAAATCACAGGCCGAGCATTAATGCGTGCCATGAGTTCTATAACTTCTCTTGTAAATGCTCCAGATGCACCAGTAGCTCCAATAAGTACATGAGGTTTTATGGCACTAATGGAATCCATTAAATTCAATTGTTCGTGTTTATGTGCATAGGGTAGATTGTGTGGCATCAGATCTTCTCTATTGGATACAACCAATCCGTTTATATCAACAAACCATAAACGCTTCAAGGCTTCTTTTTCGGTCAACCCTTCTTCAATAAATGCGGATACCAAAAGATCGGCAATACCTGTAGCTGCCGAACCGGCGCCTAAAAACATAATTCTTAAATCTGAAAAAGGAATATTGGTAATTCCTGTAGAAGCATATAATCCCGCTAGGGAAACAGCCGCAGTACCCTGAATATCATCATTAAAACAGCAAATTTTATCTTTGTATTCGTTTAGTAGCGCATATGCATTGGGCGTTAAAAAATCCTCAAACTGGATCAAAGCTTTTGGATATTTTTCTTGGACGGCCGTTACGAATTCATCAACTAACTCAAAATAGGCTTCTCCTTCAATTCGTTTTTCTGGATAACCCAAATACAGGATATCTTCCCGTAAATCTTTATTATTGGTGCCAACATCCACCATCACAGGTAAACATTGGCTTGGTAGTATTCCGGCGCAGGCTATGTATAAGGTTAGCTTACCTATGGGAATTCCCATACCATTTGCCCCTAGATCCCCAAGACCTAGTATACGTTGTCCATCCGTTATTACAATGACACGAATATCTTTTTCTGGCCAGTTATCTAGAATTTTACTGATTTCACCTTTGTCATCCGGGTTTATATAAAATCCTTTTGATCTTCGAAAAATATGTGAAAACTCTTTACAGGCCTCGCCAACAGTTGGGGTATATATAATGGGCATAATTTCTTCAATAAAATCACCCACAATCTTATAAAAGAGCTTTTCATTACGGTCTTGCAAGGCGGATAACAATAAATAGCGTTCAATATCAGAAGCCTTACGCTTAATGCCTTCCATTACACGTTTTATCTGAATATCCTGACTTACAATAGAATAGGGAAGCAAGCCTCTTAAACCCAGTTCTTCTCTTTCCTTTTTAGAAAATGCCAAGGATTTACTTAACGTCCCATCATGTAATACGGCGAAACCTCGTTTGTTTATATTCATTGGTTATTTAATTAGTGAAATGCCATAGACCGCTACGTATGCTATTCAAATTTTTGATTTACGTTGGTGTTTGCGTAGTCCAAATTATTAAGGATGCGCCATGTTTTCAACCACAGCCCGGCCAAACTCCGAGCATTTGAGCAAGGTCGCCCCATCCATCAACCTTTCAAAGTCATAGGTAACTGTTTTATTCTTAATCGTGCGCTCAATACCTTTTACTATCAAATCGGCAGCTTCTTGCCATCCAAGATATTCTAGCATCATTACTCCGGAAAGTATTTCGGAAGAGGGATTTACCTTATCCTGATCTTTATATTTTGGCGCGGTACCGTGCGTCGCTTCAAATATGGATACACCAGTGGTATAATTTATATTGGCTCCCGGAGCGATACCAATTCCACCAACGATTGCGGCCAGGGCATCGGAAATATAATCCCCATTGAGGTTCAGGGTCGCGATTACATCGTATTGGGAC
>JBGTNK010000026.1:0-6680 GCA_041743125.1 Chitinophagaceae bacterium | reverse complement strand
TACGCTTACGAATGACAACCGGAATGCATTAAATGAATCGGAAGCCTATCATTTTGTAAAGACGCATTCAAAACTTTTAGAGCAGCAGGTGCCCGTGGCCAATGTAGGTATATATTATTCACAACCTACCCGGGTATCCTATCGTACAAAGTCCATTGAAGGGGATGAGTTCGGTACGGATATTAGAGGAGTAGAAACGGTATTGATGGAAAATCATATTCCGCATGATTTTATTCTGAGCGACCAGCTGAGCAAAGAACGACTGCAGAAATACAAACTGGTGATATTGCCCAATACCCGGTCCATGTCCGATAACGAAATAGAATTATTACAGGCTTATGTGAATGAGGGCGGCAACCTGGTAGCCACATATACTACCAGCCTATTTGATGAGAACGGTAAAGAGCGAAGTGATTTTGGTCTGTCCAAATTATTTGGCGTGCAGTATGCGGGTAAAAGAGAAAATACAAGGAAAGATAATTATCAATACATTTTAAATAAAAACCACCCGGTAGTAGCTCCTGATAGTTCAAAAACGGAATTATTATTTAATGCGGGTTATACGGCACTGAGCAAACCAACAAAAGAAGCGGTGGTCATTTGCACCTGGGTGCCCACTATTCAAAACCAGCCGCCGGACAAATCATGGGTGAAAGAATTTTCAAAAGAGTTTCCAACAGTAGTTGAAAATAAATATGGCAAGGGGAAGGTATTTTATTTCGCCAACCAGCCTGATATTTTAAGTTATGACCCGGGACATCCTGATCCTCGAAATCTTTTATTGAGAACCTTCCGCTACCTGGCCGGCACGGCTATTCCGCTTGAAACCAATGCCCCTTCCAGCGTACATATTGGTTTAACCCATTCATTACAAAAGAAAGGAGAGTATATTCTTTCACTGGTGAATACAAGTTCAGGACCGGTTCGCCCAATACGGGAGTTGATCCCTGTTCATGATATTACAATAAAGCTCGGGCTCGATGGCAGATCATTAGATAAGTATAAAGTTTTACGTTCGCAGGGTGATTGCAAATTGAAATCAACGGGATCAAATTTGGAAATAAGTATCAGCAAACTTGAAGATTTCTGTGCTTTACATATTCAAATGATCAGTTGAGGAAATCATCAAATAAGAGGCAGAGCAAGGAATACAGTAAGAACCCTTTGTTTCATAGTTGAAAAGGCTGGACAAGTTATAGTACATCCGGCCTCGAAAAAATGACGTTAAGAAAATTACGCAGCAAACCGTTAAGAAGCCGGTCCCGCAATAGGCGGGATTTGAGCCAGCAGAAATCCGGACGTTAAAGTATTTAGCGGCGAGTTCGCCGGGTTTAGGTTTACGAAATAATTTTTAGTCATTTTTTCGCTCCCGCCAGCGGCGGGATTGACTTTTTTTGTTAATCCAGAGCGCAGCGAAGGATTGCGTTAAGGCAAAAAAGTAAAAAGTTTGTTATGTATCGGGATACAATAAAAATGCCCTGGGTTACTATTTTATAATACCTGCTAAAACAACATCAAGGTGAATTGGACACAAATTATTGACCCGGTAAACAACATTGCTCTTTCTGCCTTGCTTGCCGCAGTTCCCATTCTATTTATATTCTGGGCCCTGATCATAAAAAAAATGAAAGGGTATATCGCCAGTTTATTAACTGCACTGGTTGCATTAGGTGTTGCCATTTTCGTTTATGGCATGCCAGCCCAACTTGCTTTCCTGTCGGGTTTATATGGCGCCATGTATGGATTATTTCCTATTTGCTGGATCATCATAAGCGCTGTTTTTTTATTTAATATTATTGTGAAGAGCGGGCAGTTTGAGATCATCAAAAATTTTATGGCTTCCATTACCAATGACCGTAGGTTGCAGGCTATATTGATCGCTTTTTCTTTCGGCGCTTTTTTGGAAGGAGCTACCGGATTCGGAGCACCCATTGCCATCAGTGCCGCCATGCTGGTGGGCCTCGGATTTAATCCTTTATATGCTGCCGGTATTTGCCTGATTGCGAATACGGCCCCGGTTGCCTTTGGTGCCATTGGCACACCGATCATTGTTGCATCAAGAGTTTCTGATATCCCTGAAATGGCCATATCTCAATTAGTTGGCAGAACCCTTCCCGTATTATCCGTGATCGTTCCACTTTACCTGGTCACCCTCATGTGCGGATTTAAAAAATCAATGGAAGTGTTGCCGGCCATCCTGGTATCGGGAATCGTTTTCGCTTTCTTCCAATGGTTTTCCTCCAACTTTTTAGGTCCCATGCTGCCGGACGTTATTGCGGGTATTGCCTCCATTATTTCTCTCATGGTATTATTAAAATTCTGGAAGCCAAAAACAATATGGCGTTTTAAGGAAGAGCCGCAGCAAACTATTGATACCGGTTTAAGATTTTCTACCGGGCAGATCATCAGGGCCTGGTCTCCTTTTATCATTATGACCATTATGGTGATTGCCTGGGGATTGGACCCCGTAAAAGCGGCATTAAATTCTATCGGAAATTTCAAGTTTGATATAGGTGGGTTGCAAAATGCAATTTCAAAACCCGACGGCACCCCCCTGGTTATAAAACCTTTTGAACTGAATTATTTGTCAAGCCCCGGTACCGGTGTATTGCTGGCTGCCCTAATTTCACTTCCCGTTATCGGCATGAGTTTTAAAAAAGGGTTACACACCTACGGGTATACATTGAACCAGTTAAAATTCCCGGTGATCACGATAAGTTCAGTGGTGGCTTTTGCTTTTATCGCCAACAATTCAGGCATGTCTATTACTATGGCAATGGCGCTGGCCAGTACCGGCGTTTTATTTCCTTTCTTCTCTCCTATTCTCGGCTGGCTGGGTGTATTCTTAACGGGTTCAGATACCTCCTCCAATGCCCTGTTCAGCAAATTGCAGTATAATTCGGCACAGGCAATCGGTGTAGATCCGCTGGTAACCGTCAGTGCCAATGCATCAGGAGGTGTTACGGGAAAAATGATTTCACCCCAATCCATTGCGATCGGTTCTGCTGCTGTTGGGCTGGTAGGAAAGGAAGCAGAATTATTCCGGTTCACCTTCAAGCATAGTTTTATCATGCTCTTTGTTATTTGCATCCTTACGGTTTTGCAGGCCTATGTTATTACCTGGATCGTTCCCCAATATAAAATGGCGGAGACGGCCGCTCTTGTTGAAACGTCAAAACTATCACAGGGATTTATTTACCTGCTCATCATGGGAATATTATTGTTATTAATAACCGGGGCTGTTTTTTTACTGAATGCAAAAAACAAGGCAGCGAGGTTAACATGATCGGCCGGCATTAGCAAAGAAAATTTTTTTCCATAAAAACCGGAGCCGGTATTAAAATACTATTATCAAATTTTTTAAAATGAATAAGCATAGCATCCGCATCAATGATAATTTACAGGAAACCTATAAGGACATTTATACACCGGAAGCTCTCGCCGCTCTTTCAGCCCTGGCTCCTTTCAATAAAGATATTAAAGAGGCCATGGCAGCCAGGATGGACCGAAGGGCGGAACGTATGCAACAAAAAAAACGAATCGGTTTTTTAGATCCGGAGTCGCTGATACCCCGCACACAAATAAAAGTAGAGGATGCCAGGGAAGGGAAATTTGAAGGTGCTGACATTCCCCCGGGCCTGCAACGGCAATGGATACAGGGTACGGGCCCCGCTGCCAAACCCGGTGCCGCTATTGAAAGCAGTATTCGTAATGTAGCTTATGCCCTGTTGTCCGGTGCCGACGGATGGATGTTTGACGGGGAAGATGCACTGGGGCAGATCAAAACCATGTCGCTCGATAACCAGCGCAACCTGAAACTGGCCATTCATAAAGACCAGTTATTTTTAAAAGTAGCAGAACAGGTGGCGGAGGAAATGAACAAGTGGTCTATGGGTTTCTTTGACCGCCCCATCATCAAAGACTGGAAGGAGCAATTAAATTTTACCAGCAAAATATTCAGGGCCCGGGGTCTCCATCTCGATGACAGGCATATACGGGATGCAGAGGGAGTGGCCATGGCGGCTTCTCTTGTTGATCTTACCTTATATGTTGTCAACAATTACCGGCAATTGCACGAAGAAGGTTCTTCGGTTGTTTTGTACCTGCCTAAAATTCAAACGGCGGGGGAAGCGGCTTTATGGAATGATATCCTGTTTGCACTGGAAGAACACCTGGGGCTGTCAAAAGGAATTATTAAAGTATATGTGCTGGTGGAGCAACTGGAAGCCACTTACCAGTTAATGGAGATCCGGGCTGCATTGGGAAAACATTTTGTGGGGTATAATACCGGTCGCTGGGATTATATCAACAGCGTAGCCGATGCCATGGCCTGGGATAAACATTTTATTAACCCGGACATAGAAGCGATAACCATGACCTACGGCTATATGCGTAACTATGAGAACCGGGTACGCTGTGCTGTTAACACGCCTGACCTCAATGGCAATTGTGCACTATGGCAGGGAGGTATGGAGCCCAATATTCCGGTGGGATCCTCCAAAGGTGTTGCAGCCAGTATGCAAAAAGCCATGGCCGGTGCGGAAAGGGAACAGGCAGAAGGGGCCAGCGGCAAATGGGTGGCGCACTGGAAGATGGTGCATATCGTAAGGCCGGTCTGGGAACGGGAGAGGCAGCCCAATCAATTGGGAAAAGAATTTCCGCGGCTTACCTATACACAAGAAGATGCGGACGGCCTGATAGTAATTGAACCCGCACCCACCACTATCCGCGGTGCCCGCAATTTGCTGAGTGTAGCGCTGCAATATGGAAATGCTTTCGGGCAGGGCATGCAGGCGGCGGCACTAAAGCCGGCTGATTTTTTCGGCAATGATGATATTTTGTACCTGATGGAAGACATGGCCACGGGGGAAATCCGGCTGAGCATTTTGTGGGAATGGGTGCATAAGGGAACGGTGCTGACCGAAGACGATCCGGCAACCGGGATAAAAAAAGGAGATGCCTTTTCTATGGCCCTGTTTGAAAAGTTACTGGAAGAGGAATATGAAAAATTAGTAAAGGCCGGTAACAAGGATGTTTTTGATTCCTCAAAAGATACCACGCTGCCGGTGTCAAAAGAAATTGCAATTGCATATATACACAGCAAAATAAAATTGCCCTGGTTTATTGACCTGCTTAATATCAACCTGAACAATATGGATCTGAAGGAAGCAAAAAAAAGAATAAAGAAATATACGGATGCATTTGAATCAGATGGTACCCGTATTACGGAGAACCTGGATTTTGCCGGGTGAAAAAAAATCGGGTGGACGAAGCATGTCTCACTACTTTTGATTTTTTTGTTAATCCAAACGCAGAGAAGGATTGCGTTGGCCACCTAACGTGTCAAAGATTATCTGGTAACTGTTAGAAAAGTAGCCTGATGGAAAAACAGATAGAAATATATAAGGGCGAGGACGGTAAAACTCAAATTGAGGTAAAATTTGAGGCGGAGACTGTATGGCTTACACAAGCACAGATAGTGGAGCTTTTTCAATCGAGCAAAGCTAATATCAGCGAGCACAGTAAAAACATTTTTGAAGAAGGCGAATTAGACCGTCAGCGAACTGTTCGGAAATTCCGAACTGTTCGCACTGAAGGTAAAAAGCAGGTTTCAAGGCAATTAGAATACTATAATCTTGATTTGATAATTTCGATTGGATACCGGGTTAATTCCAAACGGGGCACTCAATTCCGCCAATGGGCCACCCAAAGGCTCAAAGATTATCTGGCTCAAGGATATGCCATTAATCGAAAGCGTTTAAATGAATTAGGAAAAATCGTTCAGCTCATTGAACAATCAGGTAAGTCGGAAAATCTTCAATTACAGGAAGCCAAAGGGTTGCTGGATATTTTAAGCAATTATACCAGGAGCTTTGCACTGCTGAACCAATACGACAGCAACAACCTGCAACAAGGAAAACTCAGCGAAAACATTACTTATGAAATTCAATACGATGAAGCTAAACTTGCCATAGCTGAGCTCAAAAAACAACTCTTTGCCAAAAAAGAAGCCACGGAACTTTTTGGCAAAGAAAAAGACGGGGGTTTCAAAAGTTCCCTGCAAACCGTAGTGCAAACTTTTGATGGGCGATATCTTTATCCAAGCATAGAAGAGCAGGCGGCCCAGCTTTTATATTTTGTAATTAAAAACCATTCTTTTGTAGATGGCAACAAAAGGGTTGGTGCTTTTTTGTTTGTTTGGTTTCTGGAAAAGAACAAACATCGTTTTAAATCAAATGGTGAAGTTAAAATAAATGACAACGGTCTTACGGCCATTGCTCTTCTGGTGGCACAAAGCGTCCCGGCTGAAAAAGAGTTGATGATACAACTGATTGTAAACCTTATCAGCAATGGCTAACACAACCAAATATAAAAGCCTTAAGTCAAAAGAGTAAAAAGCCAGCACTATATTGAAGGTTCGAATAAATTATTTGTTTCTAAACATTTGATCTTGAAAAAAAAATATGAAAAAGGGGAAGGAAAAACAAAAAATGAAATGAGCCATAATCAAAAGTTGAATACCAACCGGAATGATTAAATGCGAATTCCATTTGGCTAAAAAACAATGAAAAATAAACAAATGAAATTATAGAAGTTCACCAATCAGTTGCAGCCATGAGTTTTTTTGTACATCCAGAGCGCAGCGAAGGATTGCGTTAAGGCAAAAAAGTAAAAAGTTG